>NZ_JBISEP010000059.1:0-2410 GCF_044383835.1 Paraliobacillus sp. JSM ZJ581 | reverse complement strand
GTAAGCGTCAAATACTACACACGTATGCAACTCAGTCTCCAGATGAGATAATCTTCATAGATTAATTCTCGAAGGAGGCTTTTTATGTCAGATAAACAGTTAGAATGGGAGACAAGAATGGATCAATGGTGCGAAAGCGGCCTTAGTATGGCTGCTTGGTGCCGTAAAGAAAATATTAATATTCATCAAATGTATTATTGGAAACGTAAGTTTGATCAACAAACAGATAATAATCCTTCTTCTAGCGATTGGTTAGAAATTAGCCATTCAGCTAACATCGACGAGCATTCATCCATCATTATTAAGGTAGACAAGTTATCGGTGGAAGTAAAACCACAGGTTGATCGTCAACTTTTATCTGATGTAATACATTTATTGAAGTATCAATGATTCACCCATACTATGAAAGGGTCTATTTAGCTTGTGGTCCCACGGACCTTAGAAAGTCCATTGATGGTCTAGCGATTATAGTAAAAGAAGCATTTGAACTTGATCCATTCTCACCTGCACTTTTTGTGTTCTGCAATCGAAATAGAGATAAAATAAAGATTCTGCAATGGGACAATAACGGCTTTTGGCTTTATTATAAAAGACTTGAGACCGGTAAATTCTTTTGGCCGGATCAATCATCTAAGCAAACAAAAGACATTTCCCCTCGCCAACTTCGTTGGCTGTTGGATGGGTTAACCATTCAACAGTCCGCGCACCGTGAAGTGAAAGCACGAACTATTTTATAAAATATAAGAATTCGCTCTATTCAAGGCGGGTTCTTTTTCGTATAATATATTTTATGGAAAAGCTAACGAACGCAAAAGATGCCCAATTTTATAAAGAACGTGCGGAGAAACTTGAGCTTGAAAAAGAAGAACTTGAAGCAAAGCTAAAATGGTATGAGGAACAATTTAGACTAAGTCAAAAAAGACAATTCGGTGCTTCAAGTGAACAAAACACGGATCAACTTTCTCTATTTAATGAAGCTGAGGATACATCAAATAAAGATGTAGAAGAGCCTACGGTTGAAACAATTACTTACAAGCGTAAAAAGAAAGGACAGCGCGATCAGAAACTCGAAGACCTTCCGACTGAAACGATTGAGTATCGTTTACCAGAAGAGGAACAGGTCTGTTCGTGTTGTGATGGAAAGTTGCATGAAATGAGCACAGAAGTGCGTAGAGAAATTGAGATTATCCCCGCGCAAGCTAAAGTAAAAAAACATGTGCGTTATATTTATGGGTGCCGTCATTGTGAGCGCCATGAAATAAATACACCTATTCAAATCGCAAAGTCACCATCTCCCGTGTTTCCTGGCAGTTTAGCATCGCCTTCGGCGATGGCCTATTTAATGTCTAATAAATATGTAGATGGCATGCCGCTTTATCGTCAAGAAAAGGCACTTGAGCGATTGGGATTATCATTATCAAGACAGACGATGGCAAATTGGATCATTTATGGTGCAGAGAAATGGTTATCCATTATTTTTGATCAGCTGTATCACTATATGATCAACCAAGAAGTCTTACATGCGGATGAAACGACCCTTCAAGTCTTATCTGAACCCGGGCGTAAAAGTCAATCTACTTCGTACATGTGGATGTTTCGAACAGGAGCTGCACACAAGCCTGTTGTATTATATGATTATCAACAAACACGAGCGAGCAAACATCCAAAGCAGTTCTTAGAGACATTCCAAGGATACCTACATGTCGATGGTTATGCCGGTTATAATGGGATTCTAAATGTCAAGCTGGTAGGGTGCTGGGCACATGCGCGCCGGAATTTTAAAGATGCATTAACCGCACTTCCAGAAACAGCAAAATCCTCACGACTTACTGCGCAAGAAGGTTTAAATTTTTGTGATCACCTCTATAAAGTTGAACGTCAATTGAAAGAGTTGGATGCCATTGACCGTTATCACAAAAGAAAAGAATTAAGCCTTCCCATTTTAGATGAGTTTTCTAAATGGTTAAAAGTACAAACACCAAAGGTGTTACCAAAAAGTGCATTAGGTAAAGCCATTAAATATTGTAAGTCGCAGTGGCCTAAACTGGAAGCCTTTCTTTTGGATGGACGATTAGAGTTGGATAATAATCGTGCGGAGAGAGCAATCAAGCCCTTTGTTTTAGGGAGAAAAAATTGGCTGTTTAGCAACACAGCTAAGGGTGCAAAAAGTAGTGCTCTTATTTATAGTGTCGTTGAAACATCGAAAGAAAACAACCTTAATCCCTATGCCTATTTAAAATATTTATTTGAAGAACTTCCTAATGTAGATCTGACAAATCCTAATGAAATCCAAAAATATCTACCTTGGTCAGATGCCTTGCCAGAAGCTTGCCGCGTACCAAGTAAGAAGTAACCCAATCATAGCATGAGCCCAGACCTGAATGATAGGTGTGGGCTATTTGACGCTTAC
>NZ_JBISEP010000058.1:0-2419 GCF_044383835.1 Paraliobacillus sp. JSM ZJ581 | reverse complement strand
GTTTTTACCCACGCAAAAACACCTCCGATAAATATACTTGTTTAAAGTATTACCATTTTGGAGGTGTTTTATATTGTCTCACTAATTTAGGTTAGTTCACTATCACAACAGTTTTTTCGCTTTTTTTTACATCAATTCGTGCATGCTTATCAAGACTTCATTTCAATTTAGTCCCCGAATGTAAAAAGTTTGTAAATTTAATATGCATTTCTTGAAAGTAAAATCAAATATAAATATAATGTCGATAGCGTATGGACATTTATAAACTGATTAACTAGTTGTAAAAAATGTATTGTTCGTGTGAAAAATTTGAAAGGAGATACTGATGTCTAGACAAAAAAACAAATTTCGCACACTAGTTGAAATATTTTTAATATCTACTAAGTTAGGGTTGACATCGTTTGGTGGTCCAATTGCACATTTAGCTTATTTTAAAGATGAATATATTGACCGACGAAAATGGCTGGATGATCGAACGTATGCAGATATTATTGCTATCTGTCAATTCCTCCCTGGTCCTGCAAGCAGCCAAGTAGGTATATCGATTGGTATGTTAAGAGGAGGAGTAATTGGTGGGTTTATCTCTTGGCTAGGTTTTACCTTTCCATCTATTATTGTATTGGTTCTATTTGCGCTAATGTATCAAACATTTTCGCTAGATGACGCAGGATTTATACATAGCTTAAAAATCGTAGCGGTAGCTGTTGTGTTACATGCGTTACTCGGACTAGGTAAAAAGTTAACTCCTGACAAGCCACGAATAGCAATCGCGTTAGTAGCTGCTGTAATAATGCTCCTGTATCCTTTCGCATGGATGCAAATTGTTATTATTTTAGGAGCGGGATTGATCGGATTAAAATTATTTAAAAAGAAAACAAAACCAAATGTGCAACCTTTATCTATTAAAATATCTAAAAAATTCGGATTAACTTCTTTGGGGATTTTACTAAGCTTACTAGTGATTGTGCCGATACTTAATAAATTATCAGACAATCCATTCCTTCATATTTTTGATGTCTTTTTCAGAGTAGGGTCGCTCGTATTTGGTGGTGGACATGTCGTATTACCGATGATTGAACGTGAAATCGTACCAGCTGGCCTATTGACAGCAAGTGAATTTTTAGCAGGATATGGGATGGCACAAGCTGTACCCGGCCCTTTGTTTACATTCTCTAGTTATATTGGAACGATGTTAGAGGGGATCGTTGGAGCAATTGTTGCAACGGTAGGTATTTTTTTGCCATCCTTTTTACTAATTATTGCGGCATTACCATTTTTGAATGAGTTGCGTAACCGATCCGTATTTCAAAGTGCTTTAATGGGAGTGAATGCTAGTGTGGTAGGCATTCTTTTAGCGGCGTTCTATGATCCGGTACTTAACAGTTCGATCTTTAATGCAACAGATTTCGCATTAGCTGCACTGTTATTTGGATTATTAAATATATGGAAGGTACCAGCTTGGCTGATTGTAATATTAGGTGTAGTTGGTGGTTATTTAATACAACTCATCACATAAATATGCATTGGTATAAGCAAGAATAAGATGTACAATAAGTGATATGAGAAGTAAGATATAATCATTACTTAATATTGGAGGATATGATGACATATAAATTGATCAAGGAATTTAATTTATTGGCTAATCAAAAGCTTCTTATCTGGCTAAATGTATGGGGTATTATTGTTTTTCTATCACTTCTTATTTTGGGTGCGTTTTATTTTGTAATTATTAGTCTCTCTGTTAATTTTTTGGCTATGTTCTTATTTTTTGTTATCTTTTTTCTGATTCTGATCATTCATGAACTTATTCATGGACTATTTTTTAAACTATTTAAACCTGATGAAAAAGTGAAATTTGGTTTTAAAAATGGTGTGGCGTATGCGACTAGTCCAGGAAGTATTTATCCAAAACACCAATTTATTATTGTTTGTTTAATGCCTTTTGTACTAATTACATTATTGCTGTGTGGTTTATACTTACTTGGAATCAATGGCGTGTTTTTGTATTTTTTATTTGCGATGCATACCGGTGGTTGTGTAGGAGATTTTTATTTTTTCTATCTAATATCGAAACAAAAGGACAGCACCCATGTAGAAGATACGGAACAAGGTTTCAAGCTTTATAAAAAATAGTTGATTCTCACAGCATTATTTACTTTTGTAAATAGATATAACTTATACTCTGGTCTCAATATAGACGCTTAAGTAGAGGAAATATGCGAGACTCCTCGAAAATAAAAAACCATTTTCTTCGTGTGATGTATAGCTGCCGAAGCGTTCCTTGTCCCGCGGAAAGCGAGTATATTTCCTCTACGTTTCAAGCACAGTTGTTGCTCACCTTGTATGGTTCTACGTCAAATCACGTTGGTGAGTCAGAATAGTCAACTGAATTATTTTATGTTCGCGTCCTAAAGTAGCT
>NZ_JBISEP010000057.1:0-2658 GCF_044383835.1 Paraliobacillus sp. JSM ZJ581 | reverse complement strand
ACGCTTACCTATCAACGCGATGCGTGATACTCACGTACAACAAGAGATACACACGAGCTTTGCGAAAGTTACTAAGGCGGTAGGTAATCGTAAAATAAATAATATGAATGAGTTTTTTGAAGAATCATTTGGTAATAGTATCAAAGGCTCACTTTCAAAAACTAATAGCAAATTTCAAGGACAGTCAATATATGAAGTAAGCAAAAAAATTGATAATCAGTATTTGAAAAAGGGCGATAAAATATATTTAGATAACTTGCATAAAGATCATTTAGAAGTTTTTGATAAGAGGGGAAATGCAAAAGCAGTATTAAACTTAGATGGAACTTTAAATTATGATAAAACTGAAAAAGTGTTAAGTGAAGGAAGAAAATTAAAAATAAAATAAGGAGAAATTATGATGAAAAGCAGATTAGAAGAAACTTTGAATATATTAATTGAATTAAATACGTTTAAGAATAATAACATCTATTTAAATGAGGAAATAGAAGAAGAAAATGATAATATAAATGATTTTAGTGAGATAGAGAAGCGATTTAAATTAACTATAGAAAATTTGAAAAATATTGATAAAAATCAAGAGGATAATGTAATAAAGGAGTTAATCGATTTACATTTAATTTATTCTGATTTTGTTTGGCAATATGAACAAATTCATGAAATGATAAAAAAATGTATTTCTGAATATAGAGATAGTTAATACAACCTAGATTATTCACCGTCAAATATAAAATCCCACTAAAAAGCGTTCATGTCGGCTTTCTAGTGGGATTCTCTTTTTCACCTAAAAAGTGAAAAAAGAATCCATTTCTGATAGGATGATTGCGACGAAACAAAACACCACAGAAAAGATTCTTTATGATTCTTACTTTAACGCAAAACACCCTACACTTCAACCGTTCTATTAAATTATCTAACGACGGAGGTGAACTTTCCTCCGACACTGGCAACGTCATCTTCCGAGAATTCGATGAGAAATTGGGATTCTCCCAAACCATCGCAGAACATCTCCAACTCTCCGATGAACGCACGTTTTGCATTCACGAAAACGAGGAGTTGCTTCAACAGAAGATCTATCAGCTGATTGCCGGATATCACGACGACGATGCCGCGGATCATTTGACGACCGATCCGGTTTTTACGCAGATTCTTGCCAAGCCTGCGCTGGCTTCCCAGCCGTCCTTGTCCCGATTTTTTTCACCGGTTTGATCCGGATGCGCTCGATCGCCTTCAAACGGCGAACCAGGCATTGTTGGACTGGGTTCACCACGCCCGACAGGCAAAGGCGCTGATTGTGGACCTCGATTCATCGCATGCCGATACATACGGTCAACAAGAAAACGCCGCTTACAACGCGCATTATCAGACCGTGGGGTTTCATCCGTTGGTTGCATTCGACGGCTTGACCGGCGATTTCCTGAAAGCGAAGTTGCGTCCGGGAAATGTCTATACCTCGAATGGAGTCGTCGATTTCATCCGTCCGGTCATCGAACATTATAACGAGCAGTTTCCGGAAACCTCGTACCTGGTTCGCGGAGACAGCGGTTTTGCGGTTCCCGGGCTGTATGAATTATGCGAGAAAGAATCGTTCGCGCATATCATTCGTCTGAAATCCAATGCCAAGCTACAGGCGCTCGCGGAGGAACTGCACCCAACAGATGAGATCCAGGATATCTCGAAGACGGAAACCTATGTGGAAGATACCATTTACCAAGCAGCTTCCTGGTCGAAACCCCGCCGTGTCGTCATTCAATCGACCCGGCCAGCCGGTGAGCTGTTCTTCCGGCATGCCTTTTTTGTCACGAGCCTTGGCGAGTGCTTTTCTCCGCAAGCCATCGTGTATTCCTATCAGCAACGGGGCACGATGGAAAACTTCATCAAGGAAGCAAAAGAAGGATTTGGCTTCGATCAGATGAAAAGTCATGAGTTCACCGTCAATGCGGCCCGGATGATGTTGAGTTTGCTTGCCTACAACCTGACGAATTAGCTCCGCACGCTCAGCTTTCCGGCTGCTTCCAAAGGTATCCAGATCGGAACCATCCGGACACGATTAGTGAAAGTTGCGAGTAAATTGGTGAAGTCCGGTCGTTACTTGCATATGAAGATCTCTTCCAGTTTCGTCTACGACCGCTTTTTCTGGGAGGTCTTGGCGCAAGTTCAGCGGCTCCAATTGAGATGAAGCCGAATAACCGATTTTTTAAAAACAGCTTAGACCAAGGGAGAAGTCTGCCCAAAAATCATGAAATATTCCAAAAACAACCAAATAAAGCCGAGAGACTGTTGGGGAATTTGCAAAATCAGCTTAGAACTACAATCTGATGAGTATTTTTCGGTTTTTCATCTGTCTGTGAATAATTCAGGTTATATTAATTATAATGGCTAAGCGTTACGGTGATCCAGATTAGCGTAACGTAGGGGACATATCATGAAAGTTATCGGTTATATTCGAATATCTACACAAGGTCAAGTAAGAGATGGATATAGCTTGAAATACCAAGAAGTTGAAATTAAAGTATACTGTAAAGAACAAGACTAGAACTTGATACATATTTATAGAGATGAAGAAATTAGTGGAATATGCGGTTGCCTATCAAAACAGTACTGTGTATCAAGCAAAGGACGAGGTGATCGCTCAATCGACGGCTTATCTAGATGGCA
>NZ_JBISEP010000056.1:0-2975 GCF_044383835.1 Paraliobacillus sp. JSM ZJ581 | reverse complement strand
TTATAGTTAAGTCCTCGATCGATTAGTATTCGTCAGCTGCACGTGTCACCACGCTTCCACCTCGAACCTATCTACCTCATCGTCTCTGAGGGATCTTACTCTAATAGATGGGAAGTCTCATCTTGAGGGGGGCTTCATGCTTAGATGCTTTCAGCACTTATCCCTGCCACACGTAGCTACCCAGCGATGCTCTTGGCAGAACAACTGGTGCACCAGCGGTGTGTCCATCCCGGTCCTCTCGTACTAAGGACAGCTCCTCTCAAACTTCCAACGCCCACGACGGATAGGGACCGAACTGTCTCACGACGTTCTGAACCCAGCTCGCGTACCGCTTTAATGGGCGAACAGCCCAACCCTTGGGACCGACTACAGCCCCAGGATGCGATGAGCCGACATCGAGGTGCCAAACCTCCCCGTCGATGTGGACTCTTGGGGGAGATAAGCCTGTTATCCCCGGGGTAGCTTTTATCCGTTGAGCGACGGCCCTTCCATTCGGTACCGCCGGATCACTAAGCCCGACTTTCGTCCCTGCTCGACTTGTAGGTCTCGCAGTCAAGCTCCCTTCTGCCTTTACACTCTGCGAATGATTTCCAACCATTCTGAGGGAACCTTTGGGCGCCTCCGTTACTCTTTAGGAGGCGACCGCCCCAGTCAAACTGCCCGCCTGACACTGTCTCCGAACCGGATCACGGTCCTGGGTTAGAAGGTCAACACAGCCAGGGTGGTATCCCACCGGCGCCTCCACGTAAGCTAGCGCTCACGCTTCTTAGGCTCCCACCTATCCTGTACAAGCTATGCCGACATTCAATATCAGGCTACAGTAAAGCTCCACGGGGTCTTTCCGTCCTGTCGCGGGTAATGCGCATCTTCACGCATCGTATAATTTCACCGGGTCTCTCGTTGAGACAGTGCCCAAGTCGTTGCACCTTTCGTGCGGGTCGGAACTTACCCGACAAGGAATTTCGCTACCTTAGGACCGTTATAGTTACGGCCGCCGTTCACTGGGGCTTCAGTTCAACGCTTTGCTCCAAAGGAGCTAACGCATCCCTTTAACCTTCCAGCACCGGGCAGGTGTCAGCCCCTATACGTCGCCTTTCGGCTTTGCAGAGACCTGTGTTTTTGCTAAACAGTCGCTTGGGCCTATTCACTGCGGCTTCTCATGCAAGAAGCACCCCTTCTCCCAAAGTTACGGGGTCATTTTGCCGAGTTCCTTAACGAGAGTTCTCCCGCTCACCTTAGAATTCTCTTCTCGCCTACCTGTGTCGGTTTGCGGTACGGGCACCTGTGACCTCACTAGAGGCTTTTCTTGGCAGTGTGAAATCTGGAACTTCGGTACTTAATTTCCCTCCCCATCACAGCTTGTGCTTATCAGACGGATTTGCCTATCTGACACACTCACTGCTTGGACGTGCCTAACCAGCAGCACGCTTTCCTTATCCTTCTGCGTCCCCCCGTCGTTCAAACGGTCACGAGGTGGTACAGGACTATCAACCTGTTGTCCATCGCCTACGCCTTTCGGCCTCGGCTTAGGTCCCGACTAACCCTGAGCGGACGAGCCTTCCTCAGGAAACCTTAGGCTTTCGGTGTAGAAGATTCTCACTTCTATTTCGCTACTCATACCGGCATTCTCACTTCAACGCGCTCCACCAGTCCTCACGGTCTGACTTCTCTGCACGTTGAACGCTCTCCTACCATTGTTCAAAGAACAATCCGTAGCTTCGGTGATACGTTTAGCCCCGGTACATTTTCGGCGCAGCGTCACTCGACCAGTGAGCTATTACGCACTCTTTAAATGATGGCTGCTTCTAAGCCAACATCCTGGTTGTCTGTGCAACGCCACATCCTTTTCCACTTAACGTATACTTTGGGACCTTAGCTGACGGTCTGGGCTGTTTCCCTTTCGACTATGAACCTTATCACCCATAGTCTGACTCCCAAGGCTATATGATTGGCATTCGGAGTTTGACTGAATGCGGTAACCCGATGAGGGCCCCTAGTCCAATCAGTGCTCTACCTCCAACATACGTTCCTTGAGGCTAGCCCTAAAGCTATTTCGGAGAGAACCAGCTATCTCCGTGTTCGATTGGCATTTCACCCCTACCCACACCTCATCCCCGCATTTTTCAACATACGTGGGTTCGGGCCTCCAGTCAGTGTTACCTGACCTTCACCCTGGACATGGGTAGATCACACGGTTTCGGGTCTACGACCCTTTACTCTTTCGCCCTATTCAGACTCGCTTTCGCTGCGGCTCCACCTATGCGGTTTAACCTTGCAAAGAATCGTAACTCGCCGGTCCATTCTACAAAAGGTACGCCGTCACCCATAAACGGGCTTCGACTACTTGTAGGCACACGGTTTCAGGATCTCTTTCACTCCCCTTCCGGGGTGCTTTTCACCTTTCCCTCACGGTACTGGTTCACTATCGGTCACTAGGGAGTATTTAGCCTTGGGAGATGGTCCTCCCGGATTCCGACGGAATTTCACGTGTTCCGCCGTACTCAGGATCCACTCCGGAGGAAACGTACTTTCCATTACAGGGCTGTTACCTTCTTCGGCTGATCTTTCCAGATCGATTCATGTAATACATTTCTTTGTAACTCCAATGGAGTGTCCTACAACCCCAAAAAGCAAGCTTTTTGGTTTGGGCTAATTCCGTTTCGCTCGCCGCTACTCAGGAAATCGCGTTTGCTTTCTCTTCCTCCGGGTACTGAGATGTTTCAGTTCCCCGGGTCTGCCTCAACATACCTATGTATTTAGTATGCTGTCCTACTCCATTACGAGCAGGGGGTTCCCCCATTCGGAAATTCCCGGATCATTGCCTACGTACGGCTCCCCGAGACATATCGGTGTTTGTCCCGTCCTTCTTCGGCTCCTAGTGCCAAGGCATCCACCGTGCGCCCTTACTTACTTAACTATCTTACTTACAGTAAAAAGACGTTTGGTTCTTTCGTTTGATATGATGTCTTGTCATA
>NZ_JBISEP010000055.1:0-3080 GCF_044383835.1 Paraliobacillus sp. JSM ZJ581 | reverse complement strand
TCGAGAATTAATCTATGAAGATTATCTCATCTGGAGACTGAGTTGCATACGTGTGTAGTATTTGACGCTTACATTTCTTTGCTTATTCTAGATATATTAAATCCGTTATATGCTATGTTTTTAGTTACTACATCAGGACTGTATATTTACACTCAAACTGATTCAATTAGAATAAATTACTATAGATTTAACTATAGTGCAATTAAAGATTATATTAATCTAATTATCAGTCAGTATCTATACATTTTAATAACTTCATTACCAATATTGATATTGGGGCTTATTATAAATAAAGGTAACGTTAATCTTTATGATACTCTAATTATTTTTGGTCAATTAGTTTTAATAATTATACTTTCAACTTTGATTGGAATTTTATTTCCGGCAAAAAAAGACAATCCATTCTCACCTGTTATTGGATTTTTAATAATCGTAGTAATTTCAGGATTTATATCATTAATATTACAATTCTTAGATTTATCAAAACTGTACAATATTATATTAATGATGATTTTATATATTTTCGTTATATACACAAGTTGTTTGGGATTAAAAAAACTAAAGGAGGAGTTTTTACATGAAGATGGTTAATATTATCATTGGAACTCTAGTTTCAGCTGTGTTAAGTACGATAGTAATCTTAGTAATTAGTTTGATTAAGTTGATGTTTACTCATGATGAAGTTGGATATTCATCTTCATTTTTCAATTCGTTATTTGTAAAAGTCGAGGAAAACACCGAGGGATGGGATTTATATACAACTTTAGGGGTAAATACCGATAATTTAACACCAATTATTCTAACGATTATCTTTTTTTGGATTTTCTATTTAATTTTAACTAAGGTGAATATAGATAGAAAAAAGATAAGAGAAAATGTAAAGTAAAAGATTATGGTAGATAAAAAAATAAATATTAATGCCATCATATTTACTGACGTTATTAAGTACGTTCTATTTTATATGAATCAGTCTAAATTGTTCCTCATACCATTTTAGCTTTGCTTCAAGTTCTTCTTTTTCAAGCTCAAGTTTCTCAGCGCGGTCTTTATAAAATTGGGCATCTTTTGCGTTCATTAGCTTTTCCATAAAATATATTATACGAAAAAGAACCTGACTTGCCTAGTCCAATTCTCATATTTGTATATTTCATTATACTTATAGAATGGTGCGCCTGCCTCTGTTCAATGGGTAAGCCATCCAAAAGCCAACGCAGCTGACGTGGACTAATATTCATTGCCGTGGTTTCTCTTTCTGAAGGCCAATGGTATTTCCCTCTTTCCAGTCTGCGATAATGCAGCCAAAATCCATTGTGTTCCCACTGCAGGATCTTCAGTTTATCTCGTTTCCGATTACAGAACACGAACAAGCAAGGGGAGAAGGGATCCAGATCAAAACATTCTTTCACGATGACCGCCAAGCCATCAATCGATTTGCGTAGATCTGTATTTCCACGAGCTAGGAAGACACGATCAAACTGATTATTGATCAGCATTGACTCTACAGCACACGAACAACATCCGATAATAGACTCATATTGGCTCCAGTTCGTACCTCAACAGAAATCGCGCCGACATGTAGGAAAATGGAACCTTGCACCGAATTTGATACTGGTTCCTCCACTTGAACAGAGAGCCACTGTGTTTCGTCAGGTGTCTCTGTTGGGTTATCACTGCGCTCAAATTGCTACACCCAATAATACATTTGGTGAACGTTGATTTCTTGATCCCGGCATCAAGCCGCTATACTTTGCCCGCTTTCTTTCCAGGCATTATAGTGTGCTTCCATTCTATTCTTTTTTCTTTCAGCGTCATCGCATAACCTCCATGATTGATTTTATATGAAGATTATCACATGACTGACTTTTGATTCCTATGTGTATTTTATTTGACGCTTACGGACATGTTGCGCTTTTTGATTCAACAAATGCAACGATAGTAATCACATCCGTTTCCTCTATAGTGGAGATGATTTGAAGATGAGGGTCTAGTTTCGCAATAGAATGAAGCATAATGGAACACTCCTTTTGTTATACTATACCCTGTTTTGGATAGGAGTCATCCCCAAAAATGCGTAAGAGCCTTAGTTTTGTACATTCTTATCTAATCACTTTTGTACATTTCTAAACTATCATTTATATGATGATAAAATTTTATAAGGATCTGGTCCATTAAATCCAACATTCTTCCAACCATTTTCTGCAGATATATATAATGCGATGTATTCTCCTAAGGAATGCCCTGTTGTGGTGATATCAGCATTCGGATAATCTTTTTCAATATCTTCCAAAAAAGTTTGTGCAGTCATCACTTGCCCCTCAACATATTTAATTGATTTTGGAATCCCTAACTCATCTAACTGATCATGTTTACTAAGATCTAATTGTTGACCTTCCGGAATTAATACTTTACTTCCTAATACTACTGTTTGAACATCTGTAAGTACATCCAACTCATCATCAAAATTTGTTCCTGCATAAGCAATGACAACTTCTGACGTGTCAGCCTCTCCATCTTTTACTGGTGCAACTGCCATCGCTTGCATACCGTTATCAGTGTTGTCCTCTACTTTGAGGATTTTACAATTTTTAGATAAGCCTTTTAAATCCTTCGAGTTTAAAACACCTTCCTGTTCAGGAGCAAAAGGGACATCATTTCTATTAGAATCAATCCAGTATGATATATTTGATAAAATTTTATACTCTTCATTAGTTACCACTTTTATCTCTCCAATGTTTTATTGTCAAATTTTTCACCTTTTTGGGTTTCTTTTTATGAGTAAGTTGGATATCATCACTTCCAAATGCCCATATTTCACCTGTTTCTTTTTTGACGGAGACTCCTACCGTCCATTGCTTATTCTCATTAATATAAAAAAAGTAGTTTCTATTCCCTGAAAAATCCTTCTGATCAACTGGCTCTTTATAAAACACAACCTCGCTCACCTCTTTATTATTCGGCGCAATATATTTAGCTGAAAATTCTTCCGCAATTTTTTTTTCAACCGTAAGCGTCAAATACTACACACGTATGCAACTCAGTCTCCAGATGAGATAATCTTCATAGATTAATTCTCGAAGGAG
>NZ_JBISEP010000054.1:0-3411 GCF_044383835.1 Paraliobacillus sp. JSM ZJ581 | reverse complement strand
ACCAATAAAAGCTAATAAATAAAATCGTTCTTTATCTAATTCCAATCCGTACAAATTTAATTTTTTTAAAAAACCTTCTAATTCAGCATGATTCAGGTATTTCTCAACAATGTTATCCTTTGTTTATTTAATGTTCGTTCTACTGGTTTGAATTTAAAGTGCAACAGTATTCGGTTCGTGTAATTTGTAAAATTTCAATAGCCATATGCGACTCGATTTAACACCTACTTAATACAAGTCGGTTAATCTTTAAAGATTTGTCCAATTTAGTGTTGACATACCAGATTGTAGCCGCAACTGGACCTTTGGCCATAGGTGCTGCAGTAGTAGGTTACATGATTAAAAAGAAAATGAAGGTATTAGGAACGACAGCAGCAATCTTATGGTAAGTATTCATTGTGTAAAACTATAGTAGTATTATTATAACTACTATAATTTTACACTTATAATTCTTTGATTATGATGATTAAAAGGAGATTTTATATGAAAATATTTATTAATTTAATTTTCAACCATCATCTTCTACATTTTCGATGGCTGGTAAATCGGATTAATCCATATCTGGTATTGGATAAAAGAACAGTATCATTATCTATTATTTCAACTGCGTTCTTTTTAATACCAATTAGTTATATTTTTTTCTTAATATTATTTAATATTTCTAAAAATTTCGGGATTGACTTTTCATCTACTCATATAGCCTCCAATGTATATTTTTTATATTATATACTTCTTATTAATTATTTAATTTTTAGCTCATTTAAAGAAGGATATGTTAGAGTTTTTAAATCACCAGACTATCATTTCTTGAAATTACATAAAGTAAAAGTGAATTATATCTTATATGCAAAATTAATTGATGCTTTTTTCTTGGGAATAGTGATCTTTATTCTTCCTTTAAACATAGGATTCTATTTCTCTTTTGTTAAATCATTTAAAAATGATTTACCTATAAGTGCATTGATTATGATCATACCAATTATATTCTTTGCATTATTATTAAGGGTTTTAATTATGGTCTTTATTAATATTTTAGATAATAAACCGATTATCTCCTCAGTCATAGGAAAATTTTTCATATTTATTTCCACTATATTTATAGGTTGGCTGACTTCAAATTTATTAATTAATAAATCAACCATTGGATATGAAAATGCAATTGAACTTTTGAATAGATTACAAATTAATTCTGCCTTTTTTTCTGTAAAGGGAATATTTTTATTAACAGTAGTAACTTTGGTGATATTATTAATTAATTTATTAATCCTGAAAAGAGTAGAGAAATTTATCGACAAACAAAGATTAGAAGGTAGCGGGAAATTTAAGAAAAACAAACTAGTTCTTAAACATTTAATCATCAATTCTAAATCAAAATCTAGAGTTTTAAATATATTATATAAAGATTTGATTTTATTATTTAGAGGAGAAAGATTATTAGGTACTTTCATTAAAATAAGTTTCGTTCTATCTGGGTTTTCAATTGGCTTAGTTTTTACACTTTCTAAGGATTTTTACAATAGATATCAAATAGGAGTAATTATCTTAATTATATTAGTATTCCAACTTTTTTTAGCTAATATAATATCCGCTAGCATGGGTAAAGTTTCCAGTATTGAATCAGAAAGAGATTGGCTTACATTATATTATCCAAATTTAGAGAAACCCCACTTTATATATATAGCGAAATTTATTTTGCAATTCTTTATCTGTTTTTTTGGAGTACTATTCTCTACAATTCTATTGTTTTTCTTATCTGATTTTTCTATAATGATTTTCATTTCCATGATTATTAGTGCTGTTTGTATTTGCTTAATATCGGTATTAAGTTTTATTTTAGGAAGTGCTTCTTTTCCAAATTTCCATTGGGAAAGTGAGGAAAAAATTAATACATCTATTTTAGGTCATATAATACAAAGTATTTTCACAGGTTTATATGGATTAATTAATTTTACAATAATCGCCACAAATACATCTTATTTATATGCAAAAAAAATAACATTAGACACTTTCTTAAATGAATATATATATATAAATTTAGTTCTTACTTTTGTTTTTGGGATATTAATTATTATTATTTTACAAGCTCCTCTGTGGAAAGGATGGAAAATAAAATGATTACTGCAAAAAACATTTCATATACTTATGAAAATACAGAAAATAAAGCTTTGAACTCACTATCATTTTCGATAGAACAAGGGGAAATTGTAGGGTTACTAGGGCATAACGGTGCAGGTAAAACTACATTATTAGAATGCTTGTGTGGTCTTCGTGAGGTCACAGAGGGCAATATTTTTACTGACAATAAAAAAGAGAAGTTGTCAAAAAAGATATCTTATGTACCGACCGATTTATACTTATATAATATGTTAACTGTGGAAGAAACTATTTTATTTATAGGAAAAATATACTCTTTGAGTAATCAACGTATTATGGATAAAGCTCTACCCTTAATAAATCAATTTTCTTTATATGAAAAATTAACTGAATATGTTAAGAACATATCTTTTGGAATGAAACAACAACTAGCTTTAATATTAGGAATCCTGAATTCACCTAGATACTTATTATTAGATGAACCAATGAATGGTTATGATGCATTAACAACAAATAACACTAAGAAATTCTTAAAACAGTATGTTAATAATCAAAAAGCAGGTGTTTTAATATCTTCTCATCGTTTAGATATTATTGAAGATATTTGTGACCGAGTAATTGTAATTAACAACGGAATCTTGATATACCAAGGTTCAATACCTAACTTGAAAAATGAAAATTCTTTAGAAGATGCTTTAATTAGCATTCTCCAAGGAGAAGCATAAATGAAAATTAAAACTTTCGCACACATCTTTAATAAAAAAGAGATAATGTTATTAATTTTTATTTTTTTTATGCATTCTTTCCTTAGTTAGTTATTTAATTCCTTTCTCTGTTAGAGGTTACATGTCTACCTCCATCGATAATGATATAGGAGGTCAGTCAGATTTGCTGATCAATCCATTTTATTACATAAGTCATAATATTACAGTTAACCTCTATGTAATGAGTGGTATTCTTACTTTTGGTTTAAGTACAATATTTACATTATTTCTGAATGGATATGATTTAGGAGTAATATTTTTTGGTTTTAGCGAGATTAACTCTTTTTCAAGTGCGGTATTACATATAATCGCACATGGAATATTTGAGATTCTAGGATTGGTAATCTCCGGTTCAATCGGTTCTACTCCTTTATATTTTTTTTACTGTTTTTTTTGACTAATAAACAGATACTATATAAAAAAGTTATAATAGTACTGATTAATTTAATTCTTATTTCATTTATACTTATATTTATTACGTAAGCGTCAAATAGCCCACACCTATCATTCAGGTCTGGGCTCATGCTATGATTGGGTTACTTCTTACTTGGTA
>NZ_JBISEP010000053.1:0-3722 GCF_044383835.1 Paraliobacillus sp. JSM ZJ581 | reverse complement strand
ACTTTTTCAATGGAACAAGAAAATATTTGATTTTGATTTCAAACATGACTTAATTAGGAAGTATGAATAATTCAGGAATTAGTATAATTATAAAGGATATTTCCTTATAATAATTACAATTTAGTGACAATGTTTGAAAATATCTGTACAAAATGTGTTTTATTCGTTATGTTAAGGAAAAATGTAGGAATAAATAACTGAAGGGTGACTTTTGTGGAAAAACAGTTTAATGATACAATCTTAAAAGCTTTTAAAGGAGAAGAAACTGCATATACACCAGTTTGGTTTATGAGACAAGCGGGTAGATCACAACCAGAGTACCGTAAATTAAAAGAAAAATACTCGTTATTTGAAATTACACATGAACCTGAGTTGTGCGCTTATGTCACACGATTACCAGTCGAGCAGTATGGTGTAGATGCAGCTATCTTATATAAAGATATTATGTCACCTTTGCCTGCTATTGGTGTAGATGTAGAAATCAAGTCAGGCATAGGACCAGTAATTGATCAACCAATTCGTACATTCTATGATGTGGAGCGGTTAGGCGCAATTTCACCAGAACAAGATGTACCTTATGTGTTAGATACAATTCGTTTATTAACAGCTGAGCAATTGGACGTACCACTGATCGGTTTTAGTGGTGCACCATTTACGCTTGCAAGTTATATGATTGAAGGAGGCCCTTCAAAAAATTATCATCAAACTAAAGCAATCATGTATAAAGATCAAACGACATGGTTTGCGCTGATGGACAAGCTTGCAACGATGACAATCACATATGTACAAGCTCAAGTTCGTTCAGGTGCGCAAGCAATTCAAATTTTTGATTCTTGGGTAGGTGCATTATCTGTTAGTGACTATCGCACGTTTATTAAACCAGTTATGAATCGAATTTTTTCAGAATTACAACATGAAGGAGTGCCACTCATTTTATTTGGTGTAGGAGCAAGTCATTTAATTCATGAATGGAATGATTTACCTGTTGATGTGATTGGGCTAGATTGGAGAATGTCAATAAGTGAAGCAAGAGGATTGGGTATATCAAAAACATTACAAGGAAATCTTGACCCAGCTATTTTACTATCCGATTGGAATACCATTGAAATGAGAACAAAAGCAATCATCGATCAAGGAAAACAACACCCGAGTCATGTGTTTAATTTAGGACATGGTGTTACTCCAAAGATTAAGCCTGAAACATTAAAGAAACTCACACAATTGGTTCAAACGTACTCATTAAAATAATAGTTAAGGAAGGTGTTTTTATGATAAAGAAAAAAGTAGGTTTACTTGTCATGGCATATGGTACACCATATGAGGAAGCAGATATTGAGCGTTATTATACGGATATTCGTCACGGAAAGAAACCAACGCCAGAGATGTTACAGGATTTAACCGACAGATATCGTGCAATTGGTGGAATTTCACCATTGGCTACTATTACTGAGCAACAAAAAACTGCATTAGCACAAACACTAAATAAAAGTCAAGATGAAGTGGAATTTGTCCCTTATTTAGGTCTAAAGCATATTGAACCATTTATTGAAGATGCTGTAAAGCAAATGGCTGAGGATGAAATAGAAGAAGCAGTTTCTATTGTTTTGGCACCTCACTATTCCACATTCAGTGTTAAATCATACAATGGACGTGCCCAAAAAGAGTCCGAAAAGCATGGTAAGCCAGTTATACATTCAGTGGAAAGTTGGTATGATGCTCCTGGATTTATTGATTATTGGTCTAATGCTATTCAAAATGAGTATAAGAAAATGACTGAATCTGAAAAAGATAAAGCTGTATTAGTTGTTTCCGCACATAGTTTACCAGAAAAAATCATTCAAAATGGTGATCCGTATCCAGAACAGCTAGCGATAACAGCGAAATTAATTTCAGAAGCTACTGGTATTACGAATTATGCCGTTGGCTGGCAAAGCGAGGGAAATACGCCTGAACCGTGGCTTGGCCCTGATGTTCAAGATTTAACAAGAGAGTTATATCAAGAACAAGGCTATCGTACCTTCGTTTATGCACCTGTTGGTTTTGTTGCTGATCATTTAGAAGTGCTTTATGATAACGATTATGAATGTAAGGTAGTGTGTGATGAATTAAATGCTGCTTACTATCGCCCACCTATGCCAAATGTGGCACCGGACTTTATTCAAACTTTAACCGATGTTGTATGGGAAAAGTATAAAAGTGAGGCTTAAGCATGATAGAAGCTAAGCATATTATAATAATAGGCGGCGGTATTACTGGTTTAACTGCTGCCTATTATTTACAACACACGATTAAAGAAAGACAATTACCTTATAAAGTAACCTTAATAGAAGCAATGGATAAACTCGGTGGAAAAATTGAAACGTATAAGAAGAATGGATTCATTATTGAACGAGGGCCTGATTCCTTTTTGATTCGAAAAGAATCGGGTGCTCGTCTAGTTCGGCATGTAGGACTAGGAGAGAATTTAATAAAAAACGACACGGGGAAATCATTCATTTTAGTCAAGGATCAATTACATGAGATGCCACAAGGTTCAGTAATGGGGATACCGACTAGTTTATCCCCTTTTATATTTTCTAGCTTGTTTTCATTTCGAGGGAAGCTGCGTATGCTAGGGGACTTTTTTTTACCACAAAAAGGCCCGAAGCACGATCAATCGGTAGGAGCATTCTTTCGTCATCATTTAGGTAACGAATTATTAGAGAATTTAATTGAGCCACTATTATCAGGTATATATGCAGGAAACATTGATAAGCTAAGTCTGATGGCGACTTTCCCACAATTTTATGAGATGGAACAATCGCACCGAAGCTTAATTATAGGTGCACGAAAAACATTGGGAAACAAAACGCAGCATGGTTCGAAAAAAACAAGTAAATTTTATTCGCTAAAGCATGGATTACAAACATTAGTAGAGCAAATAGAAAAGTGTTTGGATCCATCTATTGTACAGGTTGTCTCGGGTGCTAAAGTAAAACAAATTGACAAAAAAGGATATACTTATCAGCTTTTATTAGACAATGGTGAGGTGCATGTTGCGAATAGCTTAGCACTGACTACTTCAGTATCTCAAGCAAAGCATATGTTTAATCAGTTTGATTTCTGGGATGATTTTGGGGAAATGAAAGCAACCTCTGTTGCTAATGTTGCGATGGCATTTGATCGAGAAGCTGTTCCGAAAGATATAGATGGCACAGGTTTTGTTGTCTCACGTAATGGTGATTATCGTATCACTGCATGTACTTGGACACATAAAAAATGGCCGGAAACCACACCTGAAAATAAAGCACTATTACGATGCTATGTTGGAAAACCAGGGGATGAAAAGGTAGTCACTTTAAGTGATGACGAGATAGCTGCTATCGCTCTACATGATTTGAAGAAAATTATGGGGATTACTGCTCAACCTGATTTTTATGTTGTGACACGATGGAAAGATTCGATGCCGCAATATGAAGTAGGACACTTGCAACGACTTGATAAGTTATCACAAGCTATGGAAGAACAGTTACCTGGTGTTTTTGTTGCAGGTAACAACTATAAAGGGGTTGGTATTCCAGATTGTATTTCTCAAGGAGAACAAGTAGTAGAAGAAATTCTAAGTTTCTTAAAAAAATAAAAAACGTTTATACTTATTTATACTTATGAACTAACCTAAATTAGTGAAACAATATAAAACACCTCCAAAATGGTAATACTTTAAACAAGTATATTTATCGGAG
>NZ_JBISEP010000052.1:0-3751 GCF_044383835.1 Paraliobacillus sp. JSM ZJ581 | reverse complement strand
AACATTGAAATACACAAGACCAAAAGAGTGCAGTGACTGTCCTCTGGCTAATGAAGGAATCTGTCAAAAGGTTTATAAAGTGAAAATCACTACAGACCTTCGAAGATATACAGCACCAGCTCGTGGTTCAGAAGCTTGGAAAAAGTTGTTTAAACGCCGCTCAGCCGTTGAACGAGTTAACGCTTATTTATAATGCTTCAAAATTAGCTGCAGATCGTATCAATGTACTGTTAAACCAGCAACAAGCTGCTTAGGAATTTTTTAAAATTACATTATTAATTTTCTGCAGGTCTTTGTATTTTTAAAAAGAGCAATTATGAAATTGATTCATGTGGGAGATATTTAAAAAATTGTACCAACAGTTATTTTCTTTTGTTTAATTAAAGTTGCTAGAAGAGCGTCCCCAATTTTAAAAGAATGTAGAAGTTCTTGCGGATTGTCATCAAAATATTCACTTATTCTCTTTTTACCAATCCAAACGGCTCTACCTTTTTTTTCATTGGATATAAAGTATTCTACCTCTTCGTAATAGAATTCAATTTCTCTTCCTTCATTAAGATAATGTAAAAATCTATTATAGTCTATATTTGAAGTTTTAGGTTCATCATTATTATTAAGATTCATAATAATTACCTCCGATTTAATGTTTACTTCTTACTCCATTTTTCCATGTATGTCTATGTGGGAACTTAAAGTTTCCTGAATGTCTAAAGTCAATATCAACATCTGCTCTCCCATTTTCACCGTAATATCTTCTTTGCTTTACACCCTTACTATCTTTAAGATCCTTAGAAGACAAAGCTTTCCCAATTTTAGAAAGAGAGCTCTTTGTTGATGTAGATTGTGTTGAATGATTTTTTGTTTTTTCCCCATTTTTTTTGGCTTTATCATATGCTTTTTGAGCAAAGTAACCAGCTACCTTATTATACATCGATGAGCCGGCTTTTACTGTGACACCACCAACCACAACAACCCCGGTAGCCAATAAAGCAACTTTACCAATCCAGGGTATAAAATAAATGCCAGCTGCAGCAGGAATAGCTGCAAATGTTTGATATCCACCTTTATTATTTATTAGGTACGGACTATTAGAAGAATAAATTGCATTCTCGTGGTAAGGGTCAAAAAATTCATCAGGTATGTACACAATCTCATCATCTGAATAATAATTTGGATCTAATAATTCTTCTGGTATATTCTCAATATCTAATGACTCTACCTTTGAAGATTTTAAATCAACCTTTTTAATAGATTTTGAAGCATAAGCGAGAGGATTACTGAGACTTGAAAAGGCTAAAACGAAAACTAAAAATAACGATAAGACTTTAAAACTTTTCTTCATAAACATTTCTCCTTTGGAAAATATTATGAATTTTTATTAAATTATATAATGTATTTCCTGGTTGTGAACTATATATTTTAAAATATATTAATTTTTTACTTTTTTGTATTTATATGAAATTCATTTCAATATCTTTAATTTTCGAAATCATTTTTTGCAGTTGCTCCATAGCTTGATTTAAACGTTCGCTATTTATCAATTTTTTATTTTTATTTTCTTCTAGAATAACGAACCAATTTTTAGCTGCTTTTTCATTTCGGGGTTTTATACCCTTATCTAATCTATCCATCACTAAATGCCCCTTATATTCGATTTCAGCCATATATCAACCCTAAATCCTTTAATTTGCTGTCAGCGACCGTTAAATCGCTTTCTAGGCGGTCATTTTGGTTTTGTAGTCTCTCATATCTCTTTTCCAAATGTTCTGTATCTGAAATTAATTCTTTTTTACGTTGGTCAGACAGATCCCGTTTCTTTGTGGTTGATTCTAATTTTTTGGTTAAGTTCATATTTTGCTTTTCTAATTGTTCTGCAGCTATAACACTTTTTACAGAACTCTTTTGAAAACCAGTAACGAATTTTTTCAATTCGTTTAAGTCTTTAGACGACATTGTTCTTTTTCCTAAAATCGTTTTTCCTAATTTATTTTCAAATTCATTTAGCTTTTTTCTAGTGTCATAGACATTTTTTAATTTACCTTCTAGACTATTCACTTTTTTAATTTCGTTACTTAAATTGCGTTTCTTTATGTCCATGTTCTCGTTGAGTTTCTCAATTTCCTTTGATTTTTCTTTCAGCGTTGCCACGTCATCAACGCCAATCGTTTTATCATTCAAAATTCCTTTTTGATAAATATGCGGTATTTGCTCTTTCAAGTGATTGTCTAAATCTTGATGAAACGATTTTAATTCATTTTGGTCTAACACTTCTTTTGCCGAGACTGTTTCACGTTGTTTTTTCTCGTCATACGTTACAGGCATAAAAGTAAAATGCATGTGTGGTGTCGTTTCGGCATTGTGAACAACACCAGCAAGAACATTCTCTTTTCCGTAGCGTTCCTATAAAACATCATATGTTTCTTCAAAAAATTTTCTTTGCGATTCTGGAGAAGTGTCTTTCAATTCTTCTGGTAGAGTTACGACCCAATCAGCCATGACTTTGACGTCTTTTCGATTCAAGCAATGTACTTCATCAAATCGTTCTTTGTAACGTGAAGTCATATCGGCTTCCTTTTCGCATAAATCATAGTTTTCATGTGTCCGTTCTGTATCAATATCTTTGTTTGAATGATTTTCCGTTTTTCGTTCAATGTGGGAAGACAGTCCACCGACTGCCCCACGTGAAAATTTTTGAACATGTGCCATAGATAGACCACCCCCATTTCATACATTCAGCATATCACAGGGGAGAGAGCCAAATTCAATTTTGGTATAGCACGTTATACCAAAATTGAATTTGGCAACGTGGTCTGCGACGCTAAAGGCATTCCACCTATACGGTGGATCGAGTGGAAAATCGTCATTTGAAAAACCTAAAACCTTTAAGAGCTTTCTTTTTTTCGTGAAAAAAGAAACAAAAAAACCCGCCCTATGCCACCTCAGTAAAAGGTGGGTCTTGCTCTCGTGCCCGTTTGAAAATTCGCAAGGGACAGGTAGTATTTTTCAACCCGCTGCCGCTGAAAAATCTCCACCTTTGAACCCTTGCAAACTTTCATTTTGTCCGTTTTATCTTGTTTACCGAAAGACAGACTCAGCAAAAATAAAATTTTCATTGTCTTTCGGTTATCTAGCTTAACGGACAAAAACACTAGAAATAGAATAACAAAGACACGAGAATATTCTCTCATATCTTTGTTATTCTATAGTTGCACGCGTTCATACGACCATCTTTCTATTTTTCATTTTGTGAAGTAACTACTTTTTGCTTAAATATTATTTTGTTAATTATAAAAAACACAATGTAAAAAACACCTACATTAAAAATAAAATTAATTAAATTTACTCCTATTAACCACCAATGACTAAATAAAGAAAAAATGTTTTTATAATAAAACTCATCAACAAAACCTAAGAAGGCAATTGGAAAACCTTTCACTATAGTTGTATCAAATTCCATTGGGTAACTTTCTCCTTGTAACGGTAAAAAAATTGTGAACATAGATAACAGCAAACTATAAAAAAACACTCTTTTATTCCAAAATCTCATATATTAACCATCCTCTACCACTTTTAGTAATTGACAGAAAAACTTGATACCTTTATTATATACTATATGTTAACATTTTCCAGCATTTTAAAAATTTTAAAAAAAGAGGTGTAAAAATGAAAAAAAGTGGTTCATTGTAAAATCAAATGCAACAGTTAAATAAATAGAAAGCCATCGTGAAACCACGTATAGTTAAGGTTGACT
>NZ_JBISEP010000051.1:0-3939 GCF_044383835.1 Paraliobacillus sp. JSM ZJ581 | reverse complement strand
GCACGACCAACTTAGCTAGATAGCTTGGCAGATAAGCATTTTTAAGTCATTAAGGAATTTCTATGAATAATTCAGGAATAATTCTCTTCAATAAAAAAACTTAAAAGGACAGTGCTAAACAAAAGGATGGGAAAATAAAGTTTCATAATGAAAAGAAATAATCTTACTTTAATGAATTGTGGTATTTTTGTTGGAATAAACTTTATCAAGGCTTCTTTCTCTAAATTGCTTAATATATTTCTTTGAGCAATGTACTGGACAGTGATTGTAACGAATATATTCAAGCCTAAGACGAGTAATATAATCGATTTTACTTCATAAAATCTTTGGACACCGATTACAGTAGCCATTAGAAATGCATTTATATTAGGGAAACCATACAAAAGAAATAACTTCCTTAAGTTTTTTAATGAACGTAGCCCTATATCATTACCTAATTCCAAAGTTAAGATCCGATTAAGCATTATATCCCTCCCTTTTTAACTAAGTTTAATTTGTCAAATTAAGCGGGACAAAGTATCCTTGCCTACATGCTTCATAAAACACTCAATTGGTGTTTGATAATTTAATGATTTTCTTGGAATGTTGTTTCTTCTAGAAGCAACAGTTGATATATATTCTTGTGTAACGGAATTGAAATCCATCTCTTTTGATAGACCGTTTTTACGTAGTAGACCATTCGAATTTTCATTCAATCCTCTTTGTGATGGCGTTCCTGGATCGGCAAAATAGAAGTCAATATCATGATTATTACTGACGTTTTTCCAATTCGAAAATTCTTTGCCACAGTCAAAGATAATGGATTTGAATAAGTGTCTAGGAACGCCTTGCAGCCAGCCGTTTAGTGCTTCTTCAATATCCTGTGCCTTCCTTCCTTTAGGTTTGATCGCAATGATACATTTGCTTAGTCGTTCAACCAAAGTGATCACTGCACTCTTGTGTTTGCTACCAACAATAGTATCACCTTCTAGATGGCCAAATTCATTGTTGTAGTTTAGATGTTCCTGATTGCGCTCATCTATACTACGTCTAAATGCTTGTTTGCCTCTATTTTCTTGGTGACCGTTTGGTTTTCTTTTCCCTTTCATCGGTAATTTCTCTTGTCTGAAAACACCCTTTTCAAACTGCCGATAAAGGGTACGCATACTACAAGAGATGGGTCTTTCTTTTCTACCAACGATGACGTCTGGAGTCCAACCATCCTCTACTTTTGCGTTGATGTAATCCACTTCATTTTTGGAAAGTTGAATCGGTTTACGACCACATTTTTGCTTGTTTTTCTTGTATTCAAGATAAATATCAATCGCTGTTTTTCCTTCTTTTAGTTGTCTTATGACTCGATAAATCGCCTCATGACCTCGCTTGAGCTTTTCGGCAATTTGTCGCCCTTTACGACCGATTGAAAAATATTCTTCTATGAATATGAGTTCTGTTTTGGTAAGATGGGTGTAGGACATGTCAGATACACTCTCCTTAACTTTAGTCGGTTTTAGATTGAGTATATCATGACATGTCTTTCTTAGTTTTCTTAGTGTCTCGCTTAATTTTTCAATCAAAGTATCATTAAAATAACTTTCCAAATCTACTAATAACATTTTTAGTTATTAATCAATACTTTTGATTTTCTATAACACTAATTCTTAGATAGTTCATATTTAGATTAATTTTAGAAAAAAGTATATTTGAATAGTTAAATGAAAATTGGATATTCTATAATATTTATTGTATTCAAACCAACTTTAGCTTAATTATTGCTAAAAAGCATGTAAGAGAAGCAATTAGCAGAAATACTGGTACTATATTAGGTAGTTCAATAATGTTAAATAACTTACCTACTAGTAATAACAAGAGACTTATGATCCCTATTGAAATTACAAACTTTGCAACTGTAAAGAAATCTATAACCATAAGAAAAATTCCTTTCTTACATTATTGTAAACAATTTATAACACGTATTAAAACCACTTTTTAATAATGGTTCCTATTGCGTAACCTGTAGCTACACCGCCTGCAATACAACCAACTCCTGCAACTACCATACTACCCGTAATTACGAATCCTCCATCAATTGCAGTTAGTTCATCCTTATTAATGTCCTGAAAATTATGCTCTATTAATTTCCCTTTATTACTTTTACCTAAATTATCCACGTTTTCCATGTTTGAAACCTCCTATAAAGTTTATTTACCTTAGTAATACTTAGTCTGCAAATGCCCAGGCAACTCCAATAGCTACCCCACCTATGAAAAGAATCCCAGCAATAATCGCACCAACTGTGATAAAACCACCATCAATCTCTAATAATTCACCTTCATTTAGAGATTTAAAGTTCGTTCCACTCATAACTCCAAAATCTTCTCTTAAAGACTCTTGCATAATGTCTCCTCCATTCCTTATTTTTTAATACAAGTATAATTATAAATGACATATCATATAAAAAAACGTAATAATGTTACGGTATCGTGCAAATTTAACGGCTAGATAGATATAGTCCTACTAATCAATTTACAGTATAACTTCCAGGAAATATCCCACTCATTTCAGACCTCTTACAGAGAAATTAAGCTATTCTGCTGCGTTAACAGTACCATAACGGTTTATTCTATTTATTAAATATTGAAGTTCACACCATTACTCGCGGTAACAAACCAACCTGCTTTACTTTAACTATCGCTTCAGATCTTGAACTCACACTTAGTTTCTTAAATACCTCAGTCAAATATCGTTCAACATTCCTTTTACTCATATACAACTCTTCTGCAATTTCTTCATTTTTCAATCCTTTTGACACCATAAGTAAAATGCCTTCTTCTATCTGTGTCAAAGAAATTTTCTTACCATTATCAAGCACTGCTTCATTTTTACCTTTCCGCAACCGAGAAAGTAATTCTATGGGAACAGTCGCCAATCCCTCAGTCGCACTCCAAATGGCTCGCATTAATTGCCGCTTTGAAGAATACTTGCTTATAAATCCCGAAACACCTGCATCTATTAAATAATTAAAATGTACAGCTATATCATGTCCAGTGAAAATGAGTACTCTTGCATTCTCATCTATTTTTAAAATATCATTTGTTAAATCTAGACCATTTTTTTCAGGCATATCTAAGTCAACCAAATAAATATCATAGCTATTTTCTTCTACTAACCCGATCACTTCCTTACTACATCTAACATAGTCAACTTGAAAGTCGGGTTCACTTAATAATAGGTTCCTAGTACCTTCACCAACAATTTCATGATCATCGACAATTAAAATGTTTATCATCCAATTAACTCCCTCTCTATTGAGTCTGGAATCTCTATCATGATTTGCAGCCCTTTATTGGTTTCCATTTTAAAACTTCCGCCAAAACTAAATACAAGTTCTTTCATATTAGCTAAACCAAAATTATTATGCTTTTGTATCAGTTTATCAATTCCTACACCATCATCTGTATAGGTGATAGTAAAATTTCTTTCATTGTAATTGAGATTCAATTCTACTTTGTTAGCTTGTGAATGCTTTATCGCATTTGTTAATAATTCCTGTACAATCCGATACATTATTAGTTCGATCTCTTTATATTGAATTGGTTGATTCATATTACTTTGATAAACATCTAATTGTATATTGGATCGTAATCGGAACTTCTCTGCTAATTCATTAACAGAACTTATCAATCCCTTCTCCGCCAAAAATGGAGGAGAAAGCTCATTGCATGTTTCTCTAATTCCATAAATAATATCTAGGATCTCTTCTTCTAAATCGATTAGTCTATCTTTATTTAGTTGTATTTCGTCAGAGGTACGAATTTCTTCTATTTTTCGTTTTAATATAGCTATATCCTGAAGAAAGGTATCATGTATATCACTAGCTAAGGTGGTGACCCCACAAAGTTAGAGTTTTTATTATGCAGCTGTTTGGCTGGTTTGAGTTCGGTATTGTACTGGACTTAA
>NZ_JBISEP010000050.1:0-4591 GCF_044383835.1 Paraliobacillus sp. JSM ZJ581 | reverse complement strand
TATTCATCTACAACATGTTCTTCTCCATCTTCCGTATAAGATTCCATTATTATTTTATTATCTTCATTTTGATAATAAAAATATGTTTTAGCATCATTTCTTAATTTGATACTAACCATATAATTTTTATTACCTTTCAAATTAGAAATAAAAGGTTCACTAGATACAATTTCATTCTCAGAGATGTTTTCTTCCGTTATTAAATATTCAACTACGTTATTTTTCAAACTGTTTTTCTTTAATTCTATAAAACCAAAGAAGCTGCCAACTAAAATAATAATGATTAATATTGGAATCCAAATTACTTTTCTTTTCATTTAAATCAACCTTTCTATGCTTTTATATTATATTAAATATTAAATTTGATAAAAATGGAAGAAAAATATTGTGTTAATAGAAATTTTAATATATATTAAAATTAATAAGAGGAGGGATTTTATGGTATTTAATAAGAAAAAATTGTTATTGATGTTGTTGGTATTTATTGCTTCTTTTACTTTTATTCAGAATAACAAAGTAGAAGCTGCAATAAATAATAAGCCGGGAGATATTATTATTACTAATGACACTTCATCTAAAGGCGTTGCTGGACATACAGGTATATATATTAGTAAAACTACTATATTGCATACATCTGGTTGGAAAAGTGAGCCTTATCCAACGATAATAAGTGAAAGTAACTGGCATAAGAGATATGCTCGTTCAAAAGTGATTAGGCCTAACTCAAGTACTTTAGGAAACAAGGCTGCTAATATGGCAGTGAAATATTTTAAAGGCAAAAAAATTCCATATAGAGTTCCATCGACATTAAAAAATCTTAATAGCGTATACTGTAGTGAATTGGTTTGGCATTCTTATTATAAGGCTGGAAAAACTTATAAAACTAGAGAAAGTTCTCCGCCAAAATGGGTCGTTCCAACGTCTATATATCCTTATGAATTTATAAATAGTAGTTATGTAAAATATAATGGTTTTAAATTTATAGATAATAAGTGGTAATAGTAAAGGTGAACAGGAGGTAATCAAATTCTGTTTGCCTTTTTTAATTTAGATATATAAATTTATTTATGAGTTTGTATGGCTGGTGCAGAAACTTGTTTCTGCACCAGCTTGTTTTTTATTCGCCTAAAGGCGAATAAAACTTGAACTTGATCTTGAACTTTGTCTCGCAGAGCATATGGAACTTTGCTTGCAAAGTGTAGTATGCTACACTTCACTTAAAATACTTCGGCTGAGAGGGTGCTTATCCTATGAGTTATGCTGTTCTCCATATGAAAAAAATCAAAGGTAATGGTGTTACTGGAATGCAAATTCATAATCAAAGAGAAAAGGAAAGTGACACCAACAAAGATATAAAAAAAGATCAAATGCACCTTAATTATGATTTAGAAAATGAGAATCCCATTGATTATCATGAAAAAATTAAAGAGATGATTGATGAACGTGTTGATCAAAGCAAACGGAAAGTTAGAAAAGATGCGGTAAAGGTTGCTAGTTTTATGATTACGTCAGATAAAGCATTTTTTGACCGTATCGGAGAGAAAGAAGAAAAACGCTTTTTTGAAACAGCGAGAGATTTTATTGGCCAAAAGTACGGAAAAGAAAAGATCGCATATGCCATGGTTCATAAAGACGAAAAAACACCACATATGCACTTAGGATTAGTGCCGATCACAGAAGATAATCGTTTATCTGCAAAGGATTTTTTCGGTAAAAAACAACAACTCCATAAGCTACAAGATGATTTTCATGCTCATATGCAGGAACATGGATTTGATTTAGAACGTGGTTTATCTAGTGACAGCAAGCATTTAGAGCCTGCTCAATATAAATTGAAAACCACGCAAGATAAAATTAAAGCACTGGAAGAAAGTTTGGAAAAAATCGAAGAGATTGATCAGATAGATGAAAAAGTGAAAGAAGGACGATTTACCAATAAGGTCACAATGAACAGAGAGGACTTTGAAGCGTTTAAAGGGGTTGCTAAGGCTGGAATAGTCACGTTAGAAGAAAACAAGCTCCTAGAAGGCAAATTAGACGACCTGAGAGCTTCAAACACTTATGAGGTGCAAACACTCCAGAGACAACTTAAACAAGCTGAGAACGAACGTAATGAGTTTATGGATAGGAACATGCAGCTACTTAAAGAAAATAAACAACTAAAAAAACAAAAAGAAGATTTAATTGCTGAAAAATTGTTGTTAAAAGGAACAATCGATGTTATTAAGAATTTTTGCAAAGATAGAATTAAAGATTTTGATAAATTCGTTGGTATTTGGAAGGCCGATATTTTGGATCAACTAGAAAAAAAGACAGGGAAGGATCTATCTCACATTAAAAAATATCTTGATGCAGACGAAGAAAAAGGATTTCAAACCTATCTAAAACAGGAACAGAAGGAAAAACAAAAGCAAAAAGATGATTTTGAATTAGAGTAGGGTACAACGAATTGTTCAAAAAGTCGATTAGTGAACGGTTTATGACGCAGAGCAAACGAAGTCTTTTTGTTGAGGGAAAACCATTGTCGTACAATCCGACAGGTGAGGGGGCGGAAGCGTTTTTCTTCCGTTCCCTTGCCTTTCGGGTTGCAAGGGTTGTGCTTCGAAACCAAAAGGAATCGGCTTGATTGAGTAATAAATAGTGAACGGTGATTGTTAGTCAATCCAATCTATGTCTGGACCTTGATAATAGTTGTCTATGATTGTTTTCATTTCTTGATTGCTCAAAACGATATTTCCAAAACTATAAATGGCTTTTTGTACTGTATCTGTTTTATTTGTTTTGACACCTTCCTCTTTTAGTTTTTCCACTGTTTTTTCTAAAATCGCAACATGTATTTCATCTAAACGAAAATTTACTGGTTTACTCATTTTATCGCCCCTTTTTATTTGTTAATTTCATTATATCATTGTATTTATATTTTGTAAATACAATTAGTAAATACAAAGTTAAGGATGATTTTCTATTTAAAGCATTAAAAAAAGACCGTTTTAACGGTCTTTTGATCGTGTTCTTTCTATTCTTGATACTATTAGAAATAACAAGTTTTTTTTTTAGTAGTATGGAAGTAGCCGTAACCACTGATATAAGTGCGTTTTTAAAGTGTATTAATCTATGAAAGTGGTTGAATAAAAAAACCCCGTCTGATAGAGTAATAGTTACCACACTAAAAACTCAAAAGTAAACGGGGGTTTCTTTAATATAATGTGCCATAATAATAGCATTGATTCAGATGAAAAATCAAGTGTACTAGTTGATAAAACAAAAAGTGGCAAAGTTAGACCATGGAAAGAAAAAAAGATTGCTAGTGTTGATTATTTTGAGTTACTACACATTTTAGAATTTAAAAAGGCAGAACGTGTGAAAGAATGTGCAGTACTACTAGAATATAAAGAAAGTCGTGAAACAGGTGAACGAAAATTATACAAAGTTTGGTTTTGTAAATCTAGGCTTTGTCCGATGTGCAATTGGAGAAGAGCAATGAAGCATGGATTGCAATCTAAAAAGGTGGTTTCGGAAGTTATTAGACAGAAACCAACAGTGAGATGGCTTTTTCTTACTTTAACAGTTAAAAATGTGTATGATGGGGAAGCATTAAATGCTAGTTTGTCAGATATGGCAAAAGGTTTTAATCGTATGATGAAGTATAAAAAGATTGCTAAAAATTTGGTTGGTTTTATGCGTGCAACGGAAGTGACGGTAAATAATAAAGACAATTCATATAATCAGCACATGCATGTATTACTTTGTGCTGAACCAACTTATTTTAAGAATACCGAAAATTATGTTAATCAAAAACAATGGATAAAATATTGGCGAAAAGCGATGAAACTAAATTATGATCCAAGTGTTAAAGTGTCAATTATCAAACCCAAAAATGAACAGAAAACAGATATACAGTCTGCGATTGATGAAACGGCAAAGTATCCAGTAAAAGATACGGATTTCATGACAGATGATGAAGCAAAGAATTTAAAACGGTTAGCTGATTTGGAAGAGGGATTGTACCGAAAAAGATTGATTTCATACGGTGGACTTTTAAAGGAAATACATAAAAAATTAAATCTTGATGACGCTGAAGATGGTGATTTAATTCATACAGGTGACGACGAAAAAGCTGATGAAGATGGTTATTCGATTATTGCAATGTGGAATTGGGAGCGAAAAAATTATTTTTTAAAGAAACCTTAATGGAAGTGGTTTTATGAAAAAAGTGATTGTAAATAAAGTTCGTTGTAAAAAGTGCAACGATATTATTGAATCCAAATATATACATGATATGCAATACTGTAAATGTAAATCAATATATATTGATGGGGGTAAAGAGTATCAGCGTTGCGGATGGAAAAGTGGAAAACAAGACGATTATATTGATGATTATATTGATTTTAGTTATTCAGTTTATGAGAAATTTAGTCGGTAATAGAATTAAATAATACTTTAACAATAAAAAAATAAAAAGAAAAAGATCGATAGTTTTCTCTAATACAACCAAACTATCGATCTTTTTCTTTTTTATTCATCTACAACATGTTCTTCTCCATCTTCCGTATAAGATTCCATTATTATTTTATTATCTTCATTTTGATAA
>NZ_JBISEP010000004.1:0-150414 GCF_044383835.1 Paraliobacillus sp. JSM ZJ581 | reverse complement strand
GACTTTTTCAATGGAACAAGAAAATATTTGATTTTGATTTCAAACATGACTTAATTAGGAAGTATGAATAATTCAGGATTATGTTGTTTTTAATAAAAATTTATAATAAACCTACCATTTTCAAACCGTGCATAATCCCATTCTGATCTACATCTTTTGTCACATATTTAGCAACCCGTTTCACTTCATCTTCCGCATTTCCCATTGCAACACTTTTTTCTACATTAGAAAGCATCTCCATATCATTTAATCCATCACCAAAGGCATATATGTTTTCTTTTGAAACTCCCAACGCTTCTATCGCTTTATTAATACCAATCGCCTTAGACCCACCTTTTGGTAAAACATCTACTGAAACAGGATGCCAGCGAACAAAGTCAAAGGAAGGAAAGCGCTGTTGATAAAAAACCTCTTCCCCTTCCGAACAAAAAAACAAAGATTGAAGTATTTCTCTTCCTTTATAATAGTGAGGATCATGTCTAGGGAATTGTTTAATTTTTAAAGTTGCAATGCTTCTGTTTATATAATCATGCTCTGGAACATTAGCTTTCATATCTTCTTGGTCCATATAAACAATTGGGTGATTATGTGTCAGACCTACTTCAGTTAACTCCAATAATGAAGATACATCTAATGGGTTCTTATAGACTTCTTCACCTTTTACTACAACATATTGTCCATTAAAGCTTACAAATGTATCGATATTCAGCTCTTCTCGCAAAGATTCATACATAAACGGTGCTCGTCCTGTTGCTATTGCTATAATTTCTCCATTATCTTGAAGTTGTTGGATTGCTCTTTTTGTTTCCTTTGGTAATTGCTTGTTATCATCTAGCAATGTTCCATCAATATCAAAAAAAATCACATTCTGTTTGCTCATTTTAAATCTCCTTTATTACTACTATTTAGCAAAGTTTAGTATAGTACATCTATGTCCATCAAACCGTTTTCCGCTCTATTAATCGTACATCTACTTGATGATGGGTAACTTGATCAGATTGAATCACTTGTTTAAACAAGCTGCCACCCATTTCTTCAAATGGAATCTCCATCGTTGTTATTTCCATATATTTAGCCATTGGATGATTATCAAATCCAATAATCGCTAAATCATTCGGTATATCTATCCCACCTTTTTGACAACACGTCACTAAGCAGGCAGCGACTTGATCACTTGTTACTACTAATGCTGAAGGAGGATCGGTCATCTGCTTTAATTGATGAAACACTTTTTCACCATCCTCATATTGCAAGCATTGATCGAAAATATAAGCAGGTTGATAAGCTATATTATTTTCTTTTAAAAAAGTCCTATAAGCACTTTCTCTTTCTTTACTGCTCACACCAGTTTTCCTATAAATACAATAGCCAATTTTCCGATGATTATTTTTATATAAATATTCTAATGCGTGATAAAAAGTATGATGGTGGTCAATGAAAGTTGTCGATATGGACTTTGACTTGCAATTTTCTAATAACGCTATTCTACCGTAAGCCGTATATTGTTCAATCGTATCCCATTCATGAGCCCGTGAACAGATAATCAAGCCATCAATTTGCTTCTGTTTTAACATGTTTAACGCTTCTTCTTCTTTTTCCTTTTGATACTTCGTTTGAAAAAGAATCAATTTATACTGATTCGCTAAGGCTTGATTACTAATTGCATGCAATAACTTACTAAAGTATGGATGATCAGAGTATGGTAATACAATACCGATAAGATAGGTTTTACCCGTACTTAAATGTACAGCATTAATATTTTTATAGTAGTTACTTTGTTTTACCGCTTGCATCACGGCTTTACGTTTTTCTTCCGTTACATATGGATGATTATTCAACACACGTGAAACAGTTGTGACTGATACATTAGCCATTTTTGCAATATCACGAATATTCGTCATTTATTTCCCCTTTTCTACTGGCTGCTCCCTTCCTACTTCTTATATAGATTACCGCATGAAACGCGTTTCATGTCAATAAACTACTCGTTAATTATAAACAATTTGGGTAACCTAATCAAAAAAGGAGGTGAACGAATGGGACAAAATCACCAATTCGAACCAGGACAAAAAGCACCTAATAACGGTATATATGTTGAAGTAGGTGAAACAGGAAGTACTGTCAACAAACCAAAATCTGTTAAGTTAAGTGTTGGCGATAAATTTCCAGAAACAACAAACAGCGATCGTAAATGGATGCCTAAAAGAAAACCTTAATTCCCACAATATTCCTTACACCTTTTTTCCTTCTAATAACGATTATAGAAGTGGAAGGAGGTGTTTTTTTATGGCGATAGTAGAAACAATCGATACACGATTGCAACTCGTTTTTGACAACGGTATAGATGAAAAAAACGGAAAAAAACTTACGAAAACAAAAAGCTTTAACAATGTAAAAACAGACGCAACACCGGAACAATTACTTGCTATTTCAAATGCGATCGTTGCTCTACAAACATTACCATTACTAATGGTAAAACGAAATGACACTGAATTAATTTCAGGAGTATAACAGGTTTTACATGTTTGAAGAAAGGAGGAAGGTAATGAAACGTCTTGAATTGAAATTTGTAGATGCACAGGGAAAAACGGCAACAATAGCAATTGACTCACCTAAAGAGCCTGTCGATGTCGTAGCTGTTAATGCCGCTATGGATCAGATTCTAATGCAACAAGCACTCTACTCATCTGGAGGAGAAATTGTAAGTAAAAAAGGCGCAAGAATAGTAGAACGTAATGTAACAGATATCAACATCTAAAAACGATAGGAGCTGAAATATGCTCCTTTGTTTCAATTTTTTATAGAGAGGAGTATTTTATGAAGGATGCATGGATATCACTCATAACTGATGTTGGGTTTCCTGTCGCCGTAACATTTTATTTATTACACAGAATTGAGAATAAACTAAACACTTTAATTGAGTCAATCTTATCTTTGCCAGGAAGAATAAAGTAACAGGCAACGCTATTTTCTTGTTTTAATTGAAAATAGCGTTGCCTGTTATTTATTTTAATAGTTGGAATAGTTGCTCTTCTTTCTGATCATAGCTATAATAATACAAAGTATCGAATAGTACTGGAGGTACCTGTAATGCCTATTAACGTTCCGAAACAATTACCAGCTAGAAGTATTCTGGAAAAAGAAAATATTTTTTTAATGGATTCTGAGCGAGCTACGATGCAAGATATTCGTCCATTAAATATTTTAATTTTAAATCTCATGCCTGAAAAAGAGCGTACAGAAACACAATTATTGCGTTTACTTAGTAATTCACCTTTACAAGTGCATGTTGATTTTATTCATACAGTGAGTTATCAATCAAAAAACGTAACTGAATCACATCTTAAACAATTTTACAAAACCTTTGATGATGTAAAAACGAAGCGTTATGATGGTATGATTATTACTGGTGCTCCAGTTGAACACTTAACTTTCGAAGCGGTGGATTACTGGCAAGAGATTGCTGAAATTATGGAGTGGTCAAAGAAACATGTCACCTCTTCTTTGCATATTTGTTGGGGGGCTCAAGCAGCTTTATATTATCATTACGGAATTCAAAAGAATGCTCGTTCTAATAAACTTAGTGGCGTTTTCAATCACGAATTACTAGAATCTACGACTAAGCTAGTCCGAGGAATGAATGATCAATTTTTAGCTCCACATTCAAGAAATACAAATATCCAATTACACGATGTTACAGCACACCCGGATTTATTAGCGTTAGATTACTCGGAAGAGGCAGGGCCTTTTTTAATTGTATCAAAAGATGAAAAGCATATCATGATCACTGGTCATATTGAATATGATGCGAATACATTAGCTGAAGAATACGAGCGTGATTTAAAGCGCGGATTAGATATCCACATGCCAACTGATTATTTTCCAGATAATAACCCTGATAATACACCATTAAATCGTTGGCGTTCACAAGCTTATTTAATTTTTTCAAATTGGCTAAATTACTATGTTTATCAAGAAACACCTTTTAATTGGGAATAAAACAAACGATCCCTCACCTTAAATCCAGTGCGCTTAAAGTGAGGGATCAACTCTCTTTTTTTATAAATCATGCGTTTTTTTAACATGGTATACCCTTGCTTCATATGGACGAAAGATTAACTTACTAGTTAGTGGATTAGTGACAGAATAATTAGCAAGGACTAACTCATCTTCTTGATCAATAAAATCTTCACTTAATTGAATCGTTGTTTGTTTATCAAACAGGTTAATTAAAATTAAATATTTCTGATTGTGATCAGTTCTAGTATATCCATATATATGTGGGTGAGTTTCTAAAACCAAATCATATTGTCCGTATATAAGGGTTTCGGTTGATTTACGTAATTCAATCAACTTTTTATAATAATGGTACACAGAATAAGGGTCAGCTAAATTCTCTTCAACATTAATATCACCATAGTTGGGATTAACTTTCATCCAAGGATGATTTGTAGTAAATCCAGCCTGTTCTTTATTTGACCATTGCATAGGTGTTCTTGAGTTGTCACGTCCATTTTTCCATATAACTTTCAATATTTCTTCATGCGATTTCCCTGCTTTTTTTTCCTGATCGTATAAATTCTTTATAGCTACATCATTGTAGTCATCTATACTTTCAAATTTCACGTTTGTCATACCTATTTCTTGGCCTTGATAAATAAATGGTGTACCTTTCATTAAAAAATAAAGGGTTGCTAATGCCTTGGCTGAAGTCTTTCTTAATGCTTTATCATTCCCCCATGTTGATACAGAACGTGGTTGATCATGGTTTTCTAAAAACAATGCATTCCATCCAACACCCTCTAATCCTTTTTGCCATTTAGTTAATACTTCTTTTAATTTTCTAATATCTAATTTCCCATCAGTACTCTTCCCCCACAGATCCAAATGGTCAAACTGAAAAATCATATTAAAATATCCATTGTCCTCGCCAACCCAATCATCTGCATTTTCTATATCAACACCATTAGCCTCGCCCACAGTCATTACATCATAGTTGTGAATTGTATTATTTGTAAATTCACTTAAAAATTGATCGATTCCAGGCTGATTCATATGTCCATCAAAGGAAGGAACATATTGACGTTTGTTTGGATTCGGGATATCAGGTAATCCTGTTCTTTTTTTAATATGAGAAATAGCATCGATTCGAAAGCCATCAATCCCTTTATCTAACCACCAGTTCACCATTTTATACAATTCTTCACGCACCTCTGGATTTTCCCAATTTAAATCGGGCTGTTTTCGTGAAAAAACGTGCAAGAAGTACGATTCCGTTTTGTCATCATACTCCCAAGCTGAACCACCGAAAATGGACTCCCAATTATTAGGCTCTGCACCGTTCTTACCAGAATGCCAAATATAATAGTTGCGATATGGATTATCTGTTGATGAACGAGACTCAATAAACCACGGATGTTCATCTGAAGTATGGTTGATTACAAGATCCATAATCATTTTCATCCCTTTTTCATGAATTGCTTCTAACAATTCGTCAAAATCACTCATTGTTCCAAATTCAGAACTAATAGCTTGATAATCACTTATATCATACCCGTTATCATCATTTGGAGATTGATAAACAGGACAAATCCAAATAACGTCAATTCCAAGTTCTTTTAAGTAATCTAATTTATCAATAATACCTTGAATATCACCAACCCCATCTCCATTTGAATCCATGAAACTTCTTGGATATATTTGATAAGCTATCGCTTCTTTCCACCACTTTTTTTTCATACTGATTCCTCCAATAATCTTAAGTTGTATCTTCATACGTCTTATGGCTTTAAATCGATTTTGTTCATTAGTTGTTCCAAAGCTATATCACCGTATGCTATCATTTGTTCTTTTTTGGTGTAACTGATGAATTGCGAAAGATTAAATAACGCTTTTTCTTTAAAATAATTACATAGGATTAAAAAACACTTATATCCATCTATCATTCCATTCACATAAGCCTCCGCAGTAAGCGATATCATTTTTATTTTTTAAAAAAATTATAGAAAACACTCTAAGGAAATCGTTTGCATGTTTCGATTAAATTTTAGCATACATATCTATTGTATTCAATATAAAAATATGTGTTTCAAGTAAAAAAAGGTGTATAAGACCCATTCGAAAGGGCAATCGATTGCACAAAAATAGTTTGAGACAGAAAAAGGCATAGAGAATAAAAAGATTTTTAAATCTAATTTATTACTCCATGCCGATCAAGCCAGCAACATGAAACTATATAGTCAATTAAAAATATATCAAGTATTTTTTAAATTGACTATAGGGCAAAATAAAACACCCCCTCCTCCTTGATATAGACGGTGCACCCTGAAGCTAGATTTTCACTCTAACTTCAGGGCGCAGCATCATACACAAGAAACAAAGGGATGTTTTTATTTGATTTAATATAAATTCAAGCTATATCAACAAATAAATTCTCAGTTAAAATAATAAGAATTAATCTAGCTTCCACCAAAAGTATCTGGCTCTGCCTACATAAACTCTTAATACAGCTTCATCAGTCAAGCATTATCTTCATTGCCTTCATTAAAAGCTTCTTCACTCATAAAATAACTCATTTACCAAACTAGCAAATACAGCATATAAAATAAATAACATCAAATATTTATTTTACACTACAAAACTGTTCAGCTGATCAAATTAAACATGCTCAATTTCAACTTTTTCTGCTATAGCTTTTCCTTTATTTTTTCTTTCATCATATCGAAGAATAAAAGTTGTAGCTATAAATGAGACAACGATTGAAATAGCTCCGGACAAGAGGGCAATAATCATATTTCCCATTTGCCCATCTGGCTCTAAGAAGAATAAAAGAGTAAATAGACCAGGTGCTCCACCCATCACAAAACTTTTTAGAGAGAATATACCAGCGAACAATCCTCCAGAAACTGCTCCAATTGCGGTTCCAATTAATACTTTGGGACGTCCAATAAGCGCACCATAAAATGCTGGTTCAGTAATTCCAAATAACCCCGTTAGACCAAATGAATAATAGGCACCGCTTTTTTCTTTATCTTTTCTAACAAATCTTGCAACTGCTAGCGTCGTTGCCCCTACGCACAGATTCGAAATAAATCCAATAACAATGTGTACCGGATCGAAACCAAGTGACTCAATAGCTTGGAAACCAATAGGCATTGTTGCTTTGTCTATCCCTAACATAACCATATATGGATACACCGCAGCTAATAAAGGTATTGCTATAAATCCTGCACTATTCATTAACCACATGATAAAGTCACCAACAAATTCACTTAAGATTGTTCCTAGTGGTCCAAATATAATTAAAGTGAATGGTACAACTATCAACATAGTAATAAATGGCTTTAATAAGTATTTCACAAATTCAGGAATGATCTTATCTAAAAGTTTATTAACATAATACATAAAGCCTACACCAGCAATTACAGGTATAATACTTCCACCGTATTCTACCGTTACGACAGGAATTCCAAGAAAGTCAAGTCCTTCCACACCACTAATAGATGGGCTAACTAGTATCGCTCCTAAAAAAGCACCTAGTATCGGTGATAATTTTAGCTTCCTAGCTGTTGTATACCCTAAATAAATCGGGAGCATTACAAAGGCCGCGCTAAACATAGCTAATATAATCTGAGCTGTTCCACTTTCTGGAGAAACATCAAAGTAATTTATTAAGAAGTTATTTACAGCTAATATAACTCCACCAGTTATTAAAGCAGGTACAATCGGCATAAATATTTCTGCGAAAAACCCACCCACAAGATCAACGTAATACTTAAAATCTTTTTTTCTATTGGACTGATAATCTTGTTTTTCTACTTCCTTTGAAGATTCATCACTGTACCCTGAAACTTCTAAAAATTTATTATAAGCATCTCCGACGTTTGCACCGATAACTAATTGTATTTGACCATTTTTAAATACAAATCCATGCGAACCTTCCACATTGCTTAATGCTTTTTTATTTACTTTATCCTCATCTTTAATGTTAATTCGAAGTCTTGTAGCACAATGACCAACTTGTTGAATGTTATCAAGTCCACCAACCTGCTTAAGAACTTCTTTTGACATGTTAATATATTTCATATCAATTTTTCCCTCCTAACATAAATTTCCCGCTAAAATAATCTTAAAATGATAGATAAACAACTGAAATATTTAAAGTATTACAATATTTTGTTTATCGTGTATCTTTATTTCTATTTTTATATCAACTTCTTTTTGTCATTTAAATCTTATTCGCATTATTTGCGAGCGCTTTCTTTATTTCCAAGATAATGCTACTCGATTAGAAGAGTAGCAATTATCACACCTAACCTTTAACGACCAAGGCATAGTCCTTGTTCAGCATAAACGGTCTATAGTAACCTAGAGTACTAGCTAAAGGTAAAACTTCTTTTGGCAATTGAATGTTTATTTCTTCACTAATATAATTTCTTCTTTTCTCAATTCTTTCCCACAATTTCGGGTAAGCTTGCTGAATATCATTACGCAATTGTTCATCGGCTATTGCTACTGTGCTTTCAGCAGAAACACCATGATGATTTTTTTGCGAAGGGATAAAGTCAACTTGGAATATCATACCAGATCTAACTACTGCGTCAGATCCTTTATAAAACGGTGAAGACATCCATTCTTCATCCGCAGTTAAGTGTCCTGGACAAAGCTCCCACCCATAGATATTTTGCGGGTAGAATGCTTCAAATTTTTCATAAAACTCTCCTCCCCTTATACCTATTTTAATATTTGTTAACCAGTAGTGATAAGCACTAAAATAAGGAATAACAACTTCATTAAAGTAATTTTTATCTTTTTTATCAAGTTCTTCCATATTATCCACAGCATAACCTGATCGACTTGATAAACCACCTTTATAGGCCACAGTTAACGCTACTTGATCTCCATTACTTAACGTATTCTGAGTTGGATAAACATTTCCGTTTATGAATCTTTTACCAAATGCACATATTGTCACTACATTGTTATATTGTCCATGTTTAGTAAGTAGTTCACCAACATCCGATTCTTTTTTTCCAACTTCAAGTGTATCCATTGCTTCAAGAACAGCATCAGAAGCTAAAGAGGCACCATACTCATAATGGGCTATTTCATTTGCGTTATTTGTTATTCTTGCTCCATTCTCAGGTCCTATAAAAATATCTGTTGCATTTACTAACTTATCTTTCCCTATTTTTGAGGACAGTGCATTAACTATAAATTCTGGAATATCAAATTGATTCGACATGCCAGGTATTAGTTTCCATCCAACTATACCTACTTGTTTCGAAGTATCAATATCGGTTTCGCCTAAAATTTCAGCCAATTCACTAAGGTTATTCATTGGCTGATTAGGAAGTGAAAACAAAGAACAGTGTTTACCTATTGTTTTAATTCGGGAATATTGAGCTTTATTATAGTTTTCATTTCCTAGTATACTTGTACTTGTTCCATCTTGATTTAAAAGTAGCAATGCTTCTTCAAATCTTGGAATGAATCCAACTAAATATTCGAAGCTGCTCCCATGCTCTTTATCAGCATACACAACTACCGAAGACAATCCCTTTTCTTTCATTTGATAAAGGACCTTTTCTAGTCTTTTCTCAATTGTTTCATCTGTCAGCATTACTTTATTTCCGTAATTATCAGCTAATGGGGCTGTTATTTTCTTTACATCTATCATCATCTTCATTCCTTTACATTATTGTCATTTTCCAGTTTCAACTGATCAAAAGGCATCATTGGTCGCATGATTTGCTTGAATACAATACTTTCTGTTTTCTGATTCGTTGGACCATTTGTAAGTGCCATGATTGAATAATCACAGTAATCGTTTAATTCCGGAAAAATATATCCTTGTTTAACAACAACAATATTGTATTCCTCTAGATTTATATTAGCTGCTTTAAATTGATGCATTTCAGCAAAACTAACTGATTTGTCAATTAATATAATATCGATAGGCTTATCTTTCACAGAAAGCTTTAATGTTTCACCATAACTATCCGTATCCCCGAAAATTTGCTGCAGGTTTCCTTTTGTTGTAATTTTTACAGTTAATTTTATTTTCTTAGACAACTCATCAGTATTCGTACCTAGCTCAACCTCAAAATACTCATTTTCTTTTTTTTCAAGAAGAGAATTAAACAATTCATTATGTGTTATCCCTGCAAATAACAATCGTTTACCATTATAATTATCAAGTGACAAATACTTTTTAAGTAAATACGTATTATTTCCCATTCCTCCAGATGTCACATTATCTCCCGAATCCGTCACGACGATATGTGTATCGTTTCGTTCAATTGAATTTTTAATTGTTTCCGCTACATCAAGAGCGTTGCCATGATAATCGAACTCACTGTATTTCTGAACACAGAAATCATGCAACTCATCAATAATTTTCTTAGCGTATTCTTGATAAGCATTATCAGAAGGTACGACAATCAAGCCGGATCCTGTTGAAAAATTATCATGTCTTAAGTACCCTACATGAAAAGAAGCGCTTAAGATTCGATCGTCTTTTTCAATTTCATCTAGTTTTTTGTTGATTGTTACCATAGGTTCATCTGATGATACACTGCGCTCTCCACCTAAGACAAATGGTAGTTTTCTATACTGAGGAACCAATGATTTTTTATTATTTAATAAATCCACCATTAGTTTAGCAGCTTTTCTTTTCGTCTCGGTCATATCTGTGTGTGGTGATTCTCTATAGCAACGACCTATTGTCATATTAGAAACGTACTCTTCTGTTAAATTACCATGCGGATCCATCACGACACAGATCGGGAGATAGGGGCCGGTCAGCTTGCGAATACTTTTAAGAAGTTGTCTCTCACCTGAACCCTCTGGTAGATCTTCAACTTTACTTGCTCCATGAAGAAACAAATAAATCCCATCTAAATCTTTTAAATTTTCTTTCACTGCTCTAAGCATTTTATCATGAACATATGTGTAAGCTTCCTTGCTTAATACTCTAGCAGAATGCCCGTTAGCAAAGATTGCAGGAATAATATCAATATTATTATTTCTAAAAATATCTCCTACATGCATTGCCTGTACTAAATTCTCACCAAACTTTAAATTAAAACTGTCGAGCTCTGTCAAACCTTCAACATGCTCATTACTTTCTAAAGTAAAGTGTCCCATCAGAACTTTCATATTTAAATCTCCCTAACTATCCAATATTATAACTTTGCACTACACTGTTAAATACACTCTTTATACTAGTAGTGATTTTTTAAATATACATTTAATTCACTCTAGCTAATCCTTATCGTTTTCATAACTATAAATCAAAATAACGTGTATCATTAGTAGTATTTTTTACATTGGCATCAGCTCCTTCATACTGATTTACTGTATTACAAGTTTTCAAAGTAAATAAGTCTTTATTAGCACCTGCTAATAATACTCTACTTGAACAACAACTCAAGCATCATTGCTAACCAAGTTCTTAATTATAGTTTAACCAATTTAAAAAAAGTGGGTCGTTCAATAATTGAACGACCCACTTTTTAAATGAAGTAGCTACTTATCTCTTATACTTGTAGATATAATGCTCAGAAATTAAATCAAATAAATAAGTAATACCATATTTACCGAATAACCCTAAATTATCCGACTCAATATTATCTCTACTTAAATAAATTACTTCATCGTAAAGATCAATAAATTCTTGGCTTCGATTCCCAGTAATTAATATTTTCTTACCATTAACTTTACTCATATTTTCATTCACTTCTTTTGCAAAAAATCCAGATACAGATATTGTAAGTATTAAGCTAGACTGTGCTGACACATTATTTATATAATCACTATCAAAATTATTATTAACTACTCTAATTATTTTTTTAGCATAAAAAAGTTCTTGTTGAAACTTCAATAAATTACTGCTTGTGTTATTCGGGCTAATTAGTGTAATGTTTTTATACATGTAAAATAAATTGACTAACCGATCAATAACCTCGTCATTAATCATATGATTCATTTCTATAATTGTATGAGATAATTCATTCATTATATTACTTCTATACTCTTGCACGGGCTCAAAATTACGCAAATGTAAATTTGATGGAAAAATGATATCCGTTAACGAGTTTTTTAATTCACTAAAATTCTTGTATCCGAGCTTATTACAATACCTCCTAACCGATGATCGTGACACAAATGCTTCATCGACGATTTCATTTATTGTTATATCTGATTTGTTGTGAATATTATACAACAGGTACTCAGTTATAGCATGCTCACCACTATCCTCTTCTTCATTAATAATGGCACCTAACATATTTAATAGCCCTAAATTATTTATATTCATTTTACAGCCACCTCTTTTACAAACAAAGTCTAGTTCTCAAAATAATTAGAAAAGACACAGAGTATAAAAAGATACTTAAATCCAATTTATTACTCCATGCCTATTTGAAACAATAACATACAAGTCTGTATTCAATTTTAAAACCGCAACTACAGAATGGTTAAATAAAATCCATTCCTTAATGAACTATGATTCTTTAAATTTTAAAATACATCTAGCTAATTAATCAATTCTCAATATCATGTTATAATAAGATTGATTAAATGTCCATGTTTTAAACTTTATATTATTGATAAAAAGCATTTAATTTTACTATAATTAAGAAAATAAACCTATCTAAACCCTCTTTATTTACTTGTCGGTACGTCTCCTATCATGTGTAATATTAATAAAAACTTCCTTCTCTATTTGTTAACTTTTTTCCCATCCCTAAAGACTGACCAAATCATCTTCCGTCTTTCCGTATAATGTAAAAAAGAAAAAGGTAGACACAATCATCCGTTGATGACCTTGCCCACTAATCTTAGTATGTTTCTTTTTACGAATCTATTTTTTCATTTGTTTACTGCGTAATTGACCGCAAGCTGCATCAATATCAGATCCTTGTTCCACACGCACACCACAATTGATTCCTTCTTTTAATAACGTTTCATAAAAAGTAAGGATTGCATTCTTCTTACTACGATTATATTGATTATGCTCTTCCACCGGGTTATAAGGGATCAGATTAACATAGGCTAAATGACGCTTACCCTTCAATAACTTTGCCAATTCTAACGCCTCTTGCTTATGATCGTTAACATCATCTAATAAAATATATTCAAACGTAATACGGCGGTTGGTTTTATCTAAATAATAATCTATCGCATCCATTAGTTTTTTTATCGGAAATGCTTTGTTTATTTTCATAATTTTCGTTCTTAACGCATCATTTGGAGCGTGCAGTGACACAGCTAAGTTCACTTGAATATTCTCATCTGCAAATTGACGGATTTTATGCGCTAAACCACTCGTAGAAACAGTTATATGACGCGCCCCGATAGAAAGTCCCTGTTGATCATTAACAACACGCAAGAAATTCATCGTATGGTCATAATTGTCAAATGGCTCTCCTATCCCCATTACAACTATATGACTCACCCGCTCTTCTTTTCCTTTTTTATCCAAGTCATGTTGTACTTTCATAATCTGTTCTACGATTTCTCCGCTTGTCAAGTCACGATTCTTCGTTAATAACCCACTTGCACAAAAAGTACAGCCAATATTGCAACCAACTTGTGTTGTTACACAGACCGAAAGACCATAAGAAAAGCGCATTAGTACGGTTTCAATTAAATTACCATCAGCAAGCTTAAATAAATATTTTATCGTGCCATCTTGTGATTCTTGTTTAATTTCTTCTTCTAGTGTTTCAATGCGAAAATTATGTTTCAAAAGTTCAATACAATCTTGATTTAAATTATGCATTGCATCGAACGTTTTTACTCTTTTTTTATATAGCCAGTCCCATACTTGTTTAGATCGAAACTTCTTTTGACCATTTTCTTGAAGCCATTGTGTTAATTGCGGCTTTGTCAACCCATAGATAGAAATCTTTTCATTCATAATGAACCCTCACTCATTTAAATTAAAAATTTTGCAATTTCCTTCCCTATACTACCGACAATGTATTGATCTATCAAGTGTTATTCTTTATTTTGTAAGTAATCCAGTAATAAAAATAAATATTTTAAATAAAAGTTTGCTTTATCTGAATGGAATTGTTATAATAAATATAGCTATTTTGTTCGACAAAACACTTCAAGTAACTTGCAACGTGAAAGGTTTCGTTTTGATGCATGAGCAAGAATAGTAATACATTGTGTGGATTAACCACACGAGGAGGAAAAGTAATATGGCACAAGGTACAGTTAAATGGTTTAACGCAGACAAAGGATTTGGATTTATCGAAGTTGAAGGACAAGACGATGTATTCGTACACTTCTCTGCAATCCAAGGCGAAGGCTTTAAAACACTTGAAGAAGGTCAAAGCGTAACATTCGATATCGAAGAAGGAAATCGCGGACCACAAGCTGCTAACGTTGAAAAAAACTAATAACAGCTTTTAAATAAAAAAGAACCAGTCATTTGACTGGTTCTTTTTTTGTCCTCATCTCATTCTTGCTTCCTATCTAATAATTGTTGCAAAGCTTTTTTATTTTTTCTTGATGTCAAAATATACAAAAGGTCTCCCGATTGAATCACCGTATCACCTGTTGGTGTAATTAAACGTTGATCACGAATAATCGCATTCACTAACGTATCTTCTGGAAATGAGATTTGATTTAAGGTCTTTCCATTAATTGTTGCCTCTTCAGCCATTTCATACTCGATCATCTCTGCTTTTGCTTTTCCAAGAGAGATCAGTTCTAGTGTATGAATCGGCATAGACTTTTTAGGACCAAATAATTTTAATCTTTCAGCTAATAGAGGTATCGTCGTCCCTTGAATAAGACAGCTAGTTAGAACAACGAAGAATACTACATTAAAAATCTGTTGACTACCATCCACATTCGCAAGCAACGGAAATGTTGCTAAAACAATCGGAACAGCTCCTTTTAACCCTGCCCAGGATAAGAATAGATATTCATTCAAATTAAAATTCATTTTTATTGTAGATATAAACACAGCAATCGGTCGCGCTATGATCATTAAAATAACAGAAATCGTCACACCTTGGAGTATGATTTCAATTGTAAATAAATCCATAGGAAAAACTAACAAACCAAGTATGACGAACATTAAAATTTGCATTACCCAGGCAAAACCTTCAGAAAAACGAAATACAGAATATCGATATGCGATATCAGTATTGCCAATTATAATCGCAAGAATGTATACAGCTAATAAACCACTGCCATTAAAAAATGATGTAATACCATAAGTTAATAAAGCAAAAGAAATAGCAAAAATAGGATATAAACCACTAGAATCTAAATTAATTCGATTAATCGCCACAACTGCAATTTTTCCAAATAGCAAACCGAATATTAAGCCTAATCCCATTTGAAGAAAAAATGTTAAAACTAGTAGAAAAATATTTGCATTTGCATTAGTAATCCACTCAATAACAGAAACAGTTAAAAATACAGCCATTGGATCATTCGAACCAGACTCCGCTTCTAACGTTGCTCCTAACCGTTTTTGAATTGGTTGATCTTTCAACACCGCAAAGACTGCGGCAGCATCTGTCGAACCTACAATTGCCCCAAATAACAAAGCCATTTCCCAATTAATTGAAAGTATATATTTCGCAGCAACCGCGATTAGTAAAGTAGTAATTAAAACACCAATTGTTGCTAACGATAAAGCTGGCTTAATGACAGGTTTTAAATCAACCCAATTTGTTTGTAAGCCACCTTCAAATAAGATGACAATCAAAGCAAATATACCAATAATCTGAGCAATACGAGCATCGTCAAAATAAATGATCCCTAATACATCACTTCCTATTAACATCCCTATACCAATGAACAAAACTAATGCAGGAACACCCAGTCTTGCAGAGAATTTAGTTGTAATTACACCTGAAATAAATAATATAGCAACAAATAAGATGAACGTGTCTGTGTGTACAATTTCCGAATACATGTATCCCTTCCTTTTATGCGTAAGTTTGTATGTACGAGAAGCAACGTGTTAAGACGTGAAGCAAATGTAGGAGATTTTGTTAATTTGTTTTTTTAATACTAGTAATTATATTATATCGTAAAAATTGAAAATATTTAACTAACATGCTCACAAATATGTAAAAGGATACTGCTCTACCAACAGTATCCTTTTCTACTACATTAAATACCAAAGAAAGCTAGTGCGGCAATGATTAGAATAATTGGAGTAAAAATAAAGAACCAGAAGAATAATAATGCTAGTGCAGCGATTACAGCCAATGCGATCCCTCCAAATCAAAAACAAATTTGTGCGGCCTCACATTAATAATCTATGTAACAATTTCAAAGAAGTATAGACCAACGTATCTAACTTTTCAAAAATAGTATTTATACACAATGAAATCTATATATTACTAGGTAAAAACATATATTTGTTCAAACTTAGACTAGTACACTTACTAATTTATTTAACTCCCGTATATATAAAGTAACTAAAAGAAAGCAGGTGTATTATTTTGCAACGAGAAATATTATATTTTAAAAAAACACCATCAGGTAAGTTTAAACAAACGAAACACTCCACACAACAAAACCTTAACCATTCTATTGACACAAACAAAACCGATTCAACTATTTTTATAGAAAAATTACGAAATGAATGGCATAAAAAAAATTTAGACATAGGAGAAATAAATAAATTAGAAGCAATTTACGAGACTATGAAACAACCAGCGGTTCAAGAGAAAACAAAAGAAGTGTTTACAAAGATAAAGACGTGTGCAACAAGTGATGCAATGAAAGGAGTATTTAATAAAATGTCCACCCCTCATTTCAGTGATCTATTTAAAAAAATAATGACACAAGAAGAAACAAAAGGCACATTAGAACAAATGCTAAACGATTCAAGCTTTTCAAATAATGCAATGAAATTGATGCAAGATATTTTTAATGATCAAGATAAATCAGAACAATTATCAGAGATGTTTTCTTCTATGATAAATTCAGACAAAAAGGACTAATTTTGTTATATTGCATTGCTAATATAATTATTTTTAAATACTAAAAACTTAGCATACACAAAAAGAAGTGCATTAATTGCAAGTGCATTCCTTCTTGTGTATGCTAAGTATGGATAAAAAATGTTACATAAGGAGCCTTTTTAAATATGAAACTAATTGCTACAGATTTAGATGGTACATTATTAAATGAGAATGGAGAAATTAGTCAAACAAACGCAAATATGTTAAAAGAAGCAATCAGACAAGGGATACAAGTCGTTGTTGCCACTGGTAGATCGTATCAATCTGCAAACAATGTACTAGAGCCTATTGGCTTGAAACTCCCTATCATCAGTTTAAATGGTGCGAGTTTTTACACAGCCAACGGAAAAAAAGTACGCAGTGTCCCTTTATCTAAAAACTTAAGCAGTAAAATTGTAGACGAGTGTAAATCGAAGCAAGTGTATTTTGAATTATACACAAACAAAGGTGTCTATTCACCAAACCGTGCAGAGTTTATTGATGTGATGGTTAATATTATGCTTTCAGCTAACCCAGCTATGTCACGTGAAGAAATCGAAAAACGTGCGGAACTTCGTTTTCAAGAAGAAGATTTTAACATAATTAATGATTTTCCAGCACTCATTAACAATAATGACATTGAAATTTATAAAGCGTTGGCTTTTTCTTTAGAAGTTAGCGTGCTAGATGGAATCAGAAATACATTTATTGATACAAGCGATATCGTCATCACTTCGTCTGGATATGATAATTTAGAATTCAATCATCCTGAAGCACAAAAAGGGATTGCACTATCGTTATTTGCAGCTGAGAATAACATCAATTTAAATGATGTGATGGCTATAGGTGATAATTTTAATGACCTTTCTATGCTTGAAATTGTAGGGCACAGTGTAGCAATGGGAAATGCAGAACAAACAATTAAAAATGCTTGCTCTACAGTCACAGCAAAAAACAGCGAAGACGGTGTTGCTAAAGCAATCGAACAAATATTAAACTGATTTTATCACCATCTATTTCCAAAAATAGATGGTTTTCTTTTATAGGGTAAGTCACATATAAATAGTTGATTAAAATCATTCAAAATGTCTATCCTCGTTTAAAAGTACATAGGGATAATATTTGATCCCCTTAGAATCCTTTCATGTTAAAAAATCACGAAGCCAGCGGCAAATTCCTTAAATATAGACATACGCCCGCAACACAGACAAACGTTTTACATAGATTATAGTAATTAAGACAGTAAGGTGGTGAAAAATATGGGTTACTATGGCGGTTGTTACCCTCCACAAGGTGGTTATGGTGGTGGGTTTGCGTTAATTGTTGTTTTATTTATTTTGTTAATAATTGTCGGTGCATCTTTTTATTAAGCCCTATAATGCAAAATAGTGGCAAAGATTCTTTTCTTTGCCACTTCTTTTTTCTTATAATAAGATTTATGATTAAGTAATCATTTATGTTCACATCGCATGAGCTGCTTCGTATATCAACTGCTCCAATTCTTTTTTATATTGCTTAGTAGTTTGATCAGACCAGCCATGGATTGTGCTCATCTTATCAATCACTGCTTGTTTCTGTCGTTTCACCCAGGTAATATCGAAGAACAAGGCACCTGTACGACGGATGAAAAAGTCAGCTGGTTTGCAAACTGCTTCCTGTTCAATACTGTAATGTAGCATAGCGGAAGTAACAGGATCTAAACTATCTTCTTGTTTCAATGATCGTTTATAATAATCAAAAAACACGGGTGTATTAGACCCATATCGTTGGACGATCATCTCTGCTTGATCACTTGTAAGTCCAAGCTCTTTTCCTATAGTAATTTGTGTTTGCTTATACTCCACAAAACCCGCCGATCCTTTCACATTACCACCTGATATAGGAAGACGCTTCGTATCACTTTTATCAAACATAATCCCCTTTTCTTTAGCTATTTTATCACAAATAACAGCTACTACATCTTCTGCCATTTTGCGATAGCCTGTCAACTTTCCACCGGCAATTGATACGAGCCCAGTATCCGATTCGAAAATTTCATCCTTTCGTGATATTTCTGAAGGACCTTTTCCTTCTTCTGCTATTAATGGACGCAATCCCGCCCAACTTGACTCTACATCATCTACTGTTATTCTTTGACCAGGGAACATAAATGCAATGGAATCTAATACATAATCACGATCAGATTGCGTTACAGTTGGATGAGCAATATTCCCATCATAAACAGTATCCGTTGTACCAACGTAAACTTTTCCTTCTCTTGGAATTGCAAATACCATCCGATTATCTGGAGTATCAAAATAAATAGCTTGTTGTAGCGGAAAACGTGACTGATCAAAAACAAGGTGAATGCCTTTCGTTAGTTTTAACGTCTTTCCTTTTTTCGACTGGTTTTTTTCTCGAATCTCATCAACCCAAGGACCAGCAGCATTAACAACATACTCTGCATCAATCTCATATGCTTTATCAGTCAATTGATCAATAACTGTTACACCGCTAACACGTTCATCTTGATACAACAAATTAGATACTTTTGAATAATTTAATGCAAGGGCACCTTTTTCCACTGCTTTTTTCATTACTTCTATCGTTAATCGAGCATCATCTGTCCGATATTCGACATAATAACCCGCACCCTTTAACCCTTCTTTTTTTAAGGTAGGTTCATACTGTAACACCTCTTCCTGGCTTAGCATTTTTCTACGCTCTGCTTTTTTTACACCTGCCAAAAAATCATACACTCGTAAACCAATATTCGTCGAAAAGGGCCCGAATGTACCTCCTTTATAAAATGGTAGCATCATCCACTCTGGTGTCGTCACATGCGGCCCATTTTCATAAACAATTTCTCGTTCCTTACCAACTTCCGCCACCATTTTCACTTCAAATTGTTTTAAATAGCGTAATCCCCCGTGAACGAGCTTAGTAGAACGACTAGATGTTCCTGCAGCAAAATCCTGCATCTCAAGAAGCGCTACCTTCAACCCTCTAGTAACAGCATCAAGCGCGATACCCGCACCTGTGATACCACCACCAATAATAATTAAATCTAATTTTTCTGTTTTCATTTGACGATAGATTTCTTTGCGATCTTCTTCTATGCTTGAGAAGGTCATATATTTGTCCTCCTTCACCTTATATGATTACTTAAATGCTCTTGTTGCATTCACTGCTTTTTTCCATCCAGTGTACAAAGTTGACCTTTCTTGTTCTGTCATCTTATTTTCAAATTTCTTATCAACTTTCCACTGCTCAGTTATTTTTTCTTTGTTATCCCAATAATTCACTGCTAGACCAGCTAAATATGCAGCCCCCAATGCAGTTGTTTCGGTTACCTTTGGTCGTTCAACAGGTACATTTAATACATCACTTTGGAATTGCATTAAAAAATTATTTGCAACCATTCCACCATCCACTCGAAGTGTTTTGACCTCCATACCAGAATCCTCAATCATTGCAAGTAATACATCTTTTGTTTGATAGGCAATCGATTCTAATGTTCCTCGAATAAAGTGTTCCTTCGTTGTACCACGTGTTAGTCCAAACACCGCTCCACGTGCATCACTATCCCAATAAGGTGTACCTAGACCAACAAATGCCGGAACAAAATACACCCCCTCTGTTGATTGCACACGGGTTGCATAATCCTCTGATTCACTTGCTTTATTAAACAATCGTAATCCATCCTCTAACCATTTGATTGCAGAACCCGCAACAAAAATACTACCTTCTACTGCATAATTAACTTCACCATCTACACTACATGCTAATGTAGTTAGAAGACCATGGTCTGACTTAACTGGTTCATTCCCTGTATGCATTAACATAAAGCATCCAGTACCATACGTATTTTTCACCATTCCCTTTTCAAAACACGCTTGTCCAAATAATGCTGCTTGCTGATCCCCTGCAGCACCAGCAATCGGTACATTTTCTCCAAAGAAGTGATAAGCGACTGTTTCCCCATATATTTCGGATGATGATTTTACTTCTGGCAACATGCTTTTTGGTATTCCTAAAATATCTAATAACTCTTGATCCCACTTTAAATCATATATATTGTACATAAGTGTCCTTGAAGCATTAGAGTAATCGGTAACATGAACTTGGTTCCCAGTTAACTTATAAATAAGCCATGTATCTATCGTCCCAAACAACAGTTTACCTTGTTCTGCTTTTTCACGAGCACCTTCTACATGATCTAATATCCACTTCACTTTTGTACCTGAGAAGTAAGGGTCAATTAGCAAACCGGTCTTATTACGAAATGTATCTTGATAACCAGCTTCTCGCAAATCTCGACATATGTCTTCCGTTTGTCTTGACTGCCAAACAATTGCTTTATAAACAGGCTTACCTGTCTCCTTATCCCAAACAACTGTTGTTTCACGTTGATTCGTTATGCCGATTCCTGCTATTTGTTTTGGATCGATATCTGCTTTTCTTAAAACTTCTACAATACAAGATAACACAGATGTCCAGATTTCATTCGCATCATGTTCCACCCAACCAGATTGAGGAAAGAATTGTTCAAATTCTCGTTGACCGGTTTCAACCATTTCGCCCTTCTGATTAAAAATAATTGCTCTTGAACTAGTTGTCCCCTGATCAATTGATAACATATATTTTTCCATAATACTTCCTCCCAAAAAATCATATTTTATATTGCTTCTTCTTTCGATGATAGGTTAACTGATTTAGCAGCTTCCTTATGATTATTTATCTCTTTGAATAAGGCTATAGCAAATATTATTACCACGACAAACGACATGATCCAAAACAACTCTGTAATCTCACCAATAAATACAGCATTATAAAAAACAGCACCATAAACCCCACCAACAATCGGGCCTAAAATAGGGATCCATGCATATCTCCAATTCGACGAGCTTTTCCCGAATATAGGAAGAACAGCATGTGCAATGCGGGGGCCTAAATCTCTTGCTGGATTGATCGCATAACCCGTCGTTCCCCCAAGCGACATCCCAATCGCGACAATCAGTAACCCAACAATCGCAGGATTTAATCCTTCTGTAAACTGATTAGCTCCGATAAATAGTAGTCCCATCACCAATACAAATGTTCCAATCATTTCACTTACAAAATTAGCTGATGTGCTTTTTACCGCTGGATCGGTTGCAAATACAGCTAGTTTCGCATTTTTATCCTCTGTTTCTCTCCAATGTGGCAAATAGTGAAAGAATACAATAACGCCACCAATGAAAGCACCTATTACTTGTGCAACAATATACATCGGAACTTTTTGCCAAGGAAACTCACCGATAGCCGCGAATCCTAAAGTTACTGCTGGGTTAATGTGTGCACCAGAAATATTCCCAACTGCGTACACACCCATCGCAACAGCTAAGCCCCAACCGATAGTGATAAGTACCCAACCAGATCCTTCTGCTTTAGATTTCTTTAAGACAGTACCACCAACAACACCACCACCGAAAATAATAAGTATCATTGTTCCAATTAATTCAGCGATAAATTCCGACATTCTCATCCACCCCTCTGTCCATTTTAAAACCAACCCATCAGCCATACAATCGTATTTAATCAGTGCAATAAAAAACAAAAATCCACATAGCTGTGACATACTACTTCCTAGGAAAGTATGCTACAAGCTGTGTGGACTCCAGATCTCCTGCACTTTTTTAACTTGTTGGTTTAAATAGTATAATAAAATGAAAGCGTTGTCAATAATTTCACTTGTATTTTTGAAAAATTTCTTTGATTTGAGCATAAAAATCCCCTTAAATAATGCTTCACTATAAACACACCTATTTTCACCTATAATAACTGTTTATGCGATGTTGTAACCGCAATAGCTCCTATATCAAGGGCTTCTCTTACTTGTTGCGCATTCTTAATTAAACCACCCGCTATAACTGGAACTTTTGTTTGATCAATAATTTCACCTATTATTGTAGGTATAATACCTGGTAATACTTCAATATAATCTGGTTTCGACTTTTCAATTAGCTTAATATTATTTGCAACGGCAGAACTATCAATAGCAAAAAATCGCTGAATTGCTAGAATATTATATTTCTTAGCTAGTGCAATAACATTTGCTCTCGTGGATATTACACCATCTATTTTAACAAGACGGACTAAAAACTCCATACCATAAGCATCCACCTTTAATCCATTGATTAAATCAGCATGAACGAGCACTTGTTTATTATGCTTCTTTGCATGTCGAACTAACTGAGGCAATTGAGAAATTCTAGTTTCTAGCAAAACTATAATTTGATGATTACTATCTATGATACACTCATAATCTTTCATGTTTCGAATTGCTGGTATGACTCCTTGTATTTTCATATATAGTCTCCTTTGGCTATGTTTTAGAATATTACATTTCTCTAACATCCGCTGTATATTAAGTGCTAGATTCATTTAGAGTGTTAATATTAAAACAGATGCATTTGTACGTCAGACTTAATTATTATGATAAAAAAACTACTTACTAGCTATATAGTATGTGAATTAAAATGAAAAAAGCAAGTAAAAAGGGGGGATAACCGAACAAAGAGACTATATAGTTACAAAATTTCAAAGAACAGCATCTACCTAAAAATCAACCTCTAAAGAGCGGAATTGCTGTTAAAAATAATATTAGAATGAAGATGTAATATCCATAAATAAAGGAATTATTAGATGAAATCCTTTAGGTAAAGTCATAAGGTTTTAATCGATTACTAAATTTTCATGCTTCAAAATAAACACAACTGTAGATATAGTCTTTATTTTGCGAAGATGATAAATCTCGTATATTTCTACTGCCTACTTGACAGGGGCACGCTTTCAGACATAGAAAACTCCCTCTAAGGAAACAGATTTTATTTTTTAGCCTGTTTACTTTAGAGGGAGCATATCAGTGGTGTAAGTTACTATTGTCGTTATGTTTATTTAATTATAGATAATTTTTATCCTTGAAATTAGTTTTCAATCTAATTTTCAGAGGGCGCAGCTCAAAATCATTCAAATATTTTATACATATGCTACTTATATATTTATTTTCCTAAGTAAGCAGTTAACATCCATAATGTTTGATCTACTTCTGTTTTATAACCAATCAATAAATCTTCTGTCACATTATCTTCAGCTTCTCCTGCTAAATCAATACCTTTTACTAAATCAGCTTGAATTGTTTGATAATCTTCTACAACCATTTTCACCATTTCATCTGATGAAACTTCTTCTTTATATGGTGTTTCAGTAATAGTGGAATGCTCCAAAAATTCAACAAGTGTGGAATATGGCTTTCCTCCGACTGTAAGTAAACGTTCTGCAAACTCATCAAATTTTTCATTCACATCATCATACAACTCTTCAAATTTTTCATGCAACACAAAGAAGTTTGGGCCTTTTACATACCAATGATGTTGATGCAGCTTGGTAAAAAACACCCCATGTGTTGCTACCAGTTGATTTAAATGATTCTTTAATGCTTCGTTAGATTTTGTCATTACATTCACTCCTGTTTTAATAATTATTAGTTTATAATTATTATAAACTAATAACAGAGATTTGTCTAGCTCATTGCTTCAAGTTTTAATAACTTTTTCTTTAACCTTATTCCCGATCTAAAACCAGTTAAACTTCCATCTTTACCCATCACTCGATGACATGGAATGACTATTAATAATGGATTGCTTGCAACTGCATTGGCAACAGCTCGAATAGCTTTCAGCCGATTAATTTGCATTGCAAGCGCACTGTAATTTGTTGTTTCTCCATAAGGTATCAACTGAAGCGCTTTCCAAACTTGTTTTTGAAAAACTGTACCACTGACATCAACGGATAAAGAAAACACTGTCACTTCGCCATTAAAATATGCCGTTAAATTATTTGAGTAAACAGCCATCTCTTTCGGATCATGCTTTAATATAAATGTAGGATAAAATTTCCTCTTCCATTTATCCCAAAAATCTTTATCTGTATCAGATAATCCCACATAACATAAACCTCTTTCAGAAGCTACCAATAAGAACATATCATTGTCTTTACTGATATAGTCATAGTACAATATATTTGCCATATTCACACCTCTAAAAATCTTTTGTTTGTATTATATCATCTTGGGTCGGTTATTGTATTATAAGAGCAACATTAATTATTAATGAACTATATTTGAAAGCAGGTATAGAATGAACAATATCGCGATTAGTTGCAATCATGTATCTTATAAAAAAGAGAAAGAACATATCTTAACAAATATTTCCGGGGAAATTAATAAAGGAACTATTACTACATTTGTTGGTCCTTCTGGTGCAGGAAAGACTACTTTTTTTAAATTGCTGAATGGATTACTAACACCTTCTGAAGGCTCAATCCAAATCAACGGAAAACAAATTGAGCATTATTCTCCCGTTTATTTACGCAAAACAGTCGGGATTGCCCTTCAAGAAGCAACTATGACAAATGCTACCGTTAGAGAAAATCTAATGCTTCCATTTCAATTGAGTAACAAAAACTTTAATGATTCATTAGCTAGTCAACTGTTAAATCAAGTCGGACTACCTGAAGACATATTACGAAAACACATTAATGATCTATCTGGAGGTCAACGTCAAAAGTTATCAATTGCTCGTACTTTAGTGAATGAGCCGAGTATTCTTTTACTAGATGAGATCACTTCATCATTAGATCGTCAATCACAAGTTAGTATCGAATCGTTAATTAAAAAAATAAATAGAACGTATGGAACGACAATTTTATGGATCACTCACAATTTACAGCAAGCAATGACTGTAGGACATGATACATGGGTAATGATGAATGGAGAAGTTGTTGAAAAAGGATCAAGCAAACTGTTAAAAAGTCCTAAAACAGAACGCGTGCGAACATTTGTTCAAGGAGGGGATGAATAATGAGCTATTTTACTCTGAGCCTTACTTTGATTTTTGTACTTATTCCATTTATATTATCTAAAACATTACAGCTACAACTAGAAAAAGATATTATTATCGCTACGGTTCGGTCAATTATTCAATTGCTTGTTGTTGGTTATATACTTCAATATGTATTTAAAGTAAACCATCCTATATTTATTATCGTGATGATCAGTTTAATGATCGGGGCAGCAACACAAAACACACGGAAAAAAGGGATGTATATCAAAGGAGTCACTTGGAAATTAATTCTCACCTTTACAATGATTGAGTTATTAACACAAAGTATTTTATTAGGCTTATCCATTACACCAGCTACACCGCAATACATCATTCCTATTAGTGGAATGGTTATTGGTAATGCAATGGTACTTTCTATTCTTTTTCTTAATCGCTTTGTCGATGAAATCTCAGATAAAGAAGACCAAATTGAACTTTATCTATCGCTTGGAGCAACACCAAAGCAAGCAATTCATCGTCATTTAATGACCTCCATTAAAGCGAGTACTGTACCAACGATTGAAAAGCAGAAAACTATTGGATTAGTGCAATTACCCGGAATGATGAGCGGACAAATTATTGCAGGAGCTGAGCCGATACAAGCGGTACAGTTTCAGTTATTAATTCTCTTTTTATTATTAACTACAGCTGTTCTAACAAGTATCATTCTCGGTTTTTTATCCTACCCAACATTGTTCAATGATCGAATGCAATTAAATTTTAAGAAAAAATAAAAACTAAGCTGAGACCAAATTTTTTCCAACTAAATGATTCACTCTAAATAAGAACACGAATTATAATTATTTATTGAATTATAATTCGTGTTCTATTGCTTGTTATTTAGTTATGTTACAAGCTCTTTTTTACTGCATGTTTTCTAACGCTTGTTCCATTTGCTCTTGATTGAGTGGGCCAAAGGATTTTTTCTGAATTACTCCCTTTGTATCAATCATATATGTGGTAGGTATTGGTCGAATACCATATGTAAGTGCGACTTCATTTCCTCTATCTAGTAATATGGAGAATGTTAATCCAAACGAATCAACAAAATCAACAACATCTTGTTCTGTTGTCTCAGTATCAATTAAGTTTACTGCCAAAATTTCTACATCATTTCCTTCAAAAAAGTTCTGCATTGCCGGCATTTCCGCTCGACACGGCGGGCACCATGTTGCCCAAAAATTCAACATCACTTTTTTTCCACGATAATTTGAAAGTGTAGCTTTTTCACCGGAAAGTGTTTCTAATGTAAAATCCGGTGCTATATTCCCGACATTTAACCCAATTTCTTTCTCAGTAGATTGATCATTATTACTGGATTCATTCTGATCAATTAATTCTGTATCACTAGTTGCTTGATAATCTTGCTCTTTATCAGCTTCATACACTAAATCATAAATAGCCCAACCGAACATTCCTGTTATAACAATTATAATAATCGCTCGCTTCATCATACACACCACCTATCCAAGATTTGAAAACCAAGTGCCTTGCACTGCTCGCAATAAAAAGTTTGATATACGTGCTATTTGACCGGTAAACAATAATACACCGAATACAATCATAATTGCACCGCCAATTTTCGTTATTTGATTACTATATCGAACTAGCCATTTTGCATATCCTAAGAAAAAAGTCAAGATTAGAAAAGGCAATGCAAACCCTATAATGTAAAAAATGGTATAAACTGCTCCTTCAGAAGGATTCGTACCTGCAATAACAAGGATAGATGCAAAGATTGGCCCAATACAAGGCGTCCACCCAGCAGCAAATCCGATTCCCACAAAGAAAGTTCCTAATAACCCCATCGGTTTACGCTTCGTTCGCAACCTTTTTTCCTTCATTAATGCTGGGACTGTAATCCATCCTCCAATAACTAGTCCCATAAATAGTACAAATATACCGGCTATTCGTTGGATAAACAAACCGGATTCACCAGATAGTAATCCTTGAATCCATTGACCGAGTAATGAAACGCCAATACCCAAACCAAGGAACACTAAAGAAACACCTAATAGAAAAAACACAGAATGGATTAATAAACGTAGTTGTACTTTTCTTTGTCTTTCTTCTTGAATTTCTTTAACACTAATTCCCGTTATATAAGATAAATAGACAGGAAAAATCGGTAACGTACAAGGTGATAAAAAAGAAAGAACACCAGCAAATAATGCTAACCATATCGTGATATCAGTAATTGGTTCCATCGCTATTCCCTACCTTTCCTTATAAAAAATAATAGTAATCCTAATACTATTAATAAAAAATAAAACCAGCTATGTAGTGGAAAGGTGAACAAGAACATTGTACTAAAGAAAGATAAAGCTAGTTTTATACTCCCAAAAATAATGATCATTACACCTACTATAGACTGTTCTTTCATTTTTGCTTGAAATAATATCCACATCATAAGCAATAAGAAATGCACACTTAACTCTATTAAAGAAACATCCATTCTCAATAGTAAAAGTTGTCCTATTAAAAAACTAAAAGAAGACATTAAAAATACAATAAAGAAACTTAAAGACATAGTAGTGAATGATTTATTTTTAACTTTAACCGTATAGCCCATATATGCAAGTAAACCTACAAAAGCAATGTAAAACGAGGTTGAATTACTCGGGAAGGCTAAAACGGCAATAGGATCGTCTAAAAAAAGTGACCAATTGAGTAAAATTTTACTGCCAATTAACGTTAAAATAAAACTAAGTAGCATACTCGTTACTTGATCTAAATAACCACTTTTTTCTTTTTTATCAATAGAACTAGTAAACCAAAAAAATATAACACCTATTACAAAACTTACTACTAAAATAAGTAACGAGGTTTTTAGTACAAACGATCCGATCATAATTGCTTCTGGCATAAGAAAAACTCCTTTACTATTTGCGTTGGGCAATTACGATATAATTGCTTTCATTTATTGATTTAGAAGCGATGTTCTCAAAGTGGTTTTCTTGCAATAATTTTTCTAAGGTAGAAGAAGGTATTCGTATTTCTAATGGAGGGCCTGATTCTGTTTCTTTTGCTTCAAATTCCACAACCATTACTTTCCCACCTTGTTTTGTCACACGTGCTATTTCTTTTATTGTTGTTTGAAGATCATCTACTTCATGTAAAACAAATGCTGCCATTACCTTGTCTATCATTTCGTCTTCTAAAGGTATCACATTTAAATTACTTATTAATTCATTAATATTATTTATAGATTGATTTAATGCAGATTCTTTTAGTTGCTGCATCATTTTAGGTTCAATATCAATTGCATAAACACTATTTTTTGTTTGTTTTGCTAAAGGGATAGTGAAAAAGCCAGCACCAGAACCGAGGTCAGCTACTACATCGGATGCTTTAACAGACAGTGTATCAATCAGTTTTTCGGGTTGGAGTAATTGATGTCGTTCAGTTGACATTAGCTTATTTACTTGCTTTGGATTAAAACGTTTATGTGAATGTTCCATATATTTCTTTCTCCTCTCATCATAGTTACTCACACTTTATACCACTAAGGGTATCAAGTCAACAGTAATGCTAATCTATTAACAAAAAAACTACTTTAGTCTTAAAAACTAAAGTAGTTTTATTAAAGAATTATTTACTTTTATCCAGAACGCCAATTAAACGCTCTTCTATTTCTTTTGCTTTACCATTTAGAGATGGGTCGTTTACAAGTTGAATTAATTCTGTTGGTCTTGGCATACCTACTTTAGTTTGATCCCCGTCCTTATAAACAACAAGCTTACAAGGTAAGAAATAACCAACCATTTGATTTTCATGTAACATGTCATATGCTTCTTTTGGATTACAAACCTCTAAAATAAGATACGGTTGATTAAAGTCAAAACCTTTATTATCCAGTGTATCCTTTACATCAAATTCCCATAGAATACCGAATTTCTCTTCTTTTAAATTTGTTTCCAATGATTGAACCAACATTTCAATTGTTTTATCAGAAGTTACAGTATAATGAAACACTTTATCAACTCCTAACTATAAGCTTTTTAATTATTCACCTTTTTTTACCCAGAACTTAATTACGCCATCTTCTTCAACATCTTTCAAAATTTCATGTCCACCTGATTTAGCCCATGCTGTTAAATCACTTTTTGAACCTTGATCAGTTGTGTGAATTTCTAAAATATCTCCTGTTTGCAAATCAGCGATTGCTTTCTTTGTTCTAACAATTGGCATTGGGCATGCTAATCCTTTTGCATCTAATACTTTTGTTGCTTCCATTTCAAAATCCTCCATTTAATAAATAATAATATTTTTTTACTTAACTTCTTCAGTCCATGCAAGCATTCCACCAGTTACATTTGTTACATCATAGCCTTGTGACTGTAAAAAGCTACATGCATTTCCACTTCTTCCGCCTGAACGACAAATTAAATAGTAATGCTCATTTTTATCTAATTCGTTTACACGTGTTTCTATTTCACCTAACGGAATGTGTTTAGCTTCAGGAATCTTACCTTCAGCTACTTCAAAATCCTCACGAACATCGATAATATTAACATTTTCTTTTTGTTGCAATTTTTCTGCTAATGCATCAGCACTTATTTCTTTCATTGTTACCCCCCTATATTAAATAAATAGATTAACGTTGCCGTCTTCTGCGTCACCAATATATGCTGCAACGCCACCATATTCAATTTCATCTAATAATTCTTCTTTTTGTAAGCCTAATAAATCCATTGTCATTGTGCAAGCAATAAGCTTCACATCTTGCTCCCTTGCCATATCTACTAACGTAGGCAATTCCATCGCATTATGCTTTTTCATTACTTTGTTAATCATCAATTTACCCAAACCGAAGAAATTCATTTTTGATAGCCCCATTTTTGCTGTACCCTTAGGCATCATTTTACCAAACATAGATTCAAGTAAACCTTTTTTAACTGGTTGATGATTATCTTTTCGCAATGCATTTAGTCCCCAAAAGGTGTGAAAAATAGTAACCTCATGATCGTAAGCTGCTGCGCCATTTGCAATTATATATGCAGCCATTGCCTTATCATAATCTCCACTAAATAAAACAATCGTTGTTTTTTTCTTTTCTGCCATTATAATTCCTCCTACATGTTACATTATACACAACATACCATTACCTGTACAGGTATTTAAATTATTTTTTTAACTTATTATATCTAGCCAAATTTTCACTGCTGTCAAAGCAATTAACAGCGCTAGCGTTGTTTGAAGAATTTTCGTATTCATTTTTTTCCCCACCTGTGCTCCTAAAGGTGAGGCGATGAGGCTAGCAATGATCATAATGATCGCTGGTATATACGCTACTTGACCTGTTGTTATTTTTCCAATTGTTGAACCTATGGAAGAAATAAACGTAATGGCTAATGAAGATGCAATCGTCATTCTTGTCGGTATTTTTAATACAACAAGCATAATTGGAACTAATAAAAATGCTCCAGCAGCTCCTACAATACCTGCTCCAATTCCTACAATAAATGCTAAACTAGCAGCAATTGGCTTATTATAAGAAACTTGATCTAACGGGGTATCATCTACCCCTTTTTTAGGAATAAACATCATGCCAGCTGCCAACAATGCAAGTATTCCATAAACAAAGTTGATTGATGTTTCAGGCATGAATTTTGAACCATAACCACCAATTAAGCTACCTAATAAAATCGAGATACCCATGTATAAAATTAATGATTTGTTTAGATAGCCACCTTTACGATAAGCCCACACCCCACCAATCGTGGCAAAAAAGACTTGAACCGCACTAATCCCTGATACTTCGTGGGCAGAAAATGCCACTAACCCAAATAGTGGGGGAATATATAATAGCATTGGATACTTGATAATTGAACCGCCTATACCTAGCATACCCGAAAGAAATGAACCTATAAAACCAATTAGAAATACTATTACGACAAATCCAATCGTTATCTCCATCTTTTATTCACTCCTATACCCGTTACCTTAATGTTAGAGAAGAGACAACACATCCTCTTCTCTAACGCAGTTATTTGTACTACCTTACTGCACAACGGTTAGGACCAATTTCCATTTCGCGTTGTTTGTCTGTATCTGGTGTGATCTTACCCATGTTTGTCTCGCGAATTTCTTGGTGCGCATTTGGCTGGGGTGGTAGATTTTCTGTTACCATTTGACGAAATGTTTTTTCATTATCTACATTTAAACCATGATTCTCATTAAATAGGTCTCCTAGTTTTTTACCAACTGTTCCATCCTCATTTAATTCATCAATAATCATAAAGTGTGCTGGTAATACCATTAATTCATTTGAAAGCTGTTTATATTTGGAATACAAACTATTTCTTAAATCTCCAACCCAATCTTCTGCTTTTCCTGCAAGGTCAGGTCGACCAATAGAATCGATAAACAATATATCACCCGTTAATAAGTAAGTATCATCAATAATAAAAGAAGTTGATCCAATTGTATGACCTGGTGTGTATAAAGCCTGTATATCAATTGTTGATGTACCTACTTGAATTAGTTGACTATCTTCTAAAGGCTCAAATGAGTAAGTTACTTCTGTTGCATCTTTTGGTGGTAACCAATAAAGAGCACCTGTTTTTTCTGCAATTAAACGACCTCCAGAAATATGATCTGCATGTAAATGTGTATCTAAAACATGCTTTATTGTTACATTTTTTTCTTTGGCAAAATCAATGAAAACATCTGCCATCCTAACCGGATCAATAACAGCTGCTTCTCCATCTGAAATCACCATATAAGAGAGACAACCTTTTCCAATACGAACAAATTGGTATAGCTCCCCACCACCATTCAAGTCTTCTACTTTTACTGGCTCTAAATGTTCACTCCACGCTTTCATTCCACCTTCAAGGTAAAAAACATCTAATCCTTTTTCTAATAGCATTTCTGCAACCATTACCGAAGAGCCTTCCTTAGCACAAACAACTAAAATATCTTTATCTCTAGGTAACTTCTCTAAAATATCTTCTACTCCATCAATTAATTCAAAATATGGAATATTTAAATACTCAAATTGATGTCCTTCTATTTTCCAATCTTCAAAAGCGTCTTGATTTCTCACATCTAAAATAAATAATTTTTCATTGTTAATAATTTTTTTTGTTACTTGACCTGGTGTCATTGCTTTCATAGTCATCATGCATCCTCCTTTATATACTTATCAAACACTTTTGTTTATTATTCACCCATAAAAGTAGGTGCGTGTACAACATGTACTAGCACCTAATCGATTAATTACTTTTCAATGCGTCCATAATTTGGTTTGGGTCAAACCCTACAACCCATTTTCCATTCACTTCCGTTTGAGGGACGCCCATTTGACCTGTTGATTCAACAACATAGCGCATTGCTTCTGGTTTTTTTTCAACATTGACCTCTTCAAAGTGAATGTTTTGATCTGACAAATAATTTTTTAACATAACACAATAAGGACATGAAGTCGTTGTGTACACTTTCATTTGATTCATTTGATAATCCTCCATTTAAATAGTTTTAATACCTATACGGGTATAAAGATGCCTAAAAAATAAACTGTTTTAAACAGCTTGCTTTAAATATATACCCCGATAGGTATTTTGTCAAGAGGTAAAACTCAAATAATTTATGCCCAATCAAATAAATAACATTACTATATTAGATAATATACTATCATCAAGAATGAAAAAGCTATAAAAGTGGTCTATTCGTCTAATTTATTTTTTAAACGCTCGTACTCTTCTTCTGAAATTTCTCCTTCTGCTAGTCGGAGTTTTAAAATATTTAAGGGCTTATTTGTTTGCGTTTTTTTCAAATGAGCCTGATTTCAACACCAATATGAGCAAAAAAATTAAGTTCTCTGTAAAATGTGGTGGTGTGATTTTCACTCCACGATCTCTTTTATTAAACTTATATTATAAATAATGTTTAACAGACATTTTCACTAGTTTTACTTTCAAGAGTGTTTATTAAATCCATTGTATTGAACACTTGGACGAATATTCTGGCCCAAATGAACGATAAACTCGATTTTTCGAATACTCCACCCGATTTTTTGGTCTCAAACGATCGATAAACTCGATTTTTCGAACACTCCACCCCATTTTCTGGGCCCAAACGATCGATAAACTCGATTTATCAAACACATCACACAATTTTCTGGGCCCAAACGATCGATAAACTCGATTTTTCGAACACATCACACAATTTTCTGGTCTCAAACGATCGATAAACTCGATTTATCAAACACTCCACCCGATTTTCTGGGCCCAAACGATCGATAAACTCGATTTTTCGAACACTCCTCCCGATTTTCTAGCCTCAAACGATCGATAAACTCGATTTATCGAACACTCCTGCTCTGTTTTCGCTACGAATGATTGAAACCCAATTTAATAGACACTCTTACACCATTACTTTACCAAGTTAGCTGAGGCCGTGCCCGCGGAAAGCAAGCCTATTTCCGCAGCGCAACAAAAATTATTCCTCTTCTTTTATAGATGTTAAGTAAAAATTTCACCATCACTTCAATGTTAAATTTAAAAATGACGTTAGTGAGTTTTTTACTCACTAACGTCATATATTGTACAACCAAAAAAAACTGCTTAAAAAGTTGCTATAACTATTTAAGCAGTTTTTGCTATTACTGAGATTCATTTGTTTGTTTTTTCATATCTTCTTTAAGGTCATCTCGAACACTATTATCCCAAATTCGCACACCAGCATGATAGGCTGATCTTGCCATCATAAAGCCACCAATTGGTGCAGTAATAAATACAAAAACAATTGTAAGAATAACTTTACCACTCACTTGACCATGTGTATATGCAAAAAAGATAAAGAGGCCAATCATTGAGCCAATAACTCCAAACGTCGATGCTTTCGTTGCAGCATTTACTCTTGTATAAGTGTCTGGCAAACGAATAATTGCAACAGCACCTAGCAATGTAAATAATGCACCAACTAAAACAAAAAAACTAATCACTATCTCGGTCAATGACAACCCCTCCTTCCATATATTTAGATAATGCTACTGTCCCAACGAACGATAAAATCCCTATTACAAGTAAAATTTCCGTATAAATAAGTGTATTTTGAATGATCATAAGCATTCCAACGAATCCAATCATCGTTATGCCTAACAAATCTAGTGCTACAATGCGATCAAACATCGTTGGTCCTTTTATCATTCGAACAAAACAGAGGAGAATAGCAACCGATAATATAATTAACACTATCCAAGCAACCGTATCAAGCATTAATCAGTCACCTCCGAAATTCCTTTTTCAAATGTTTCTTTTATTCCTGCAATAACAGCCTCTTTATTATCAATATCAAGTGTATGGATGTACAATACTTTTTGATCATCTGAAAAAGACATGACGAGTGTACCTGGTGTCAACGTAATTAAACTGGCAAGTAATGTCACTTCAATACCAGATTTTAATTCAGTTGGATATGCAATAATACCAGGTTTAGCAGTCATTTTAGGAGATAATACAATTTTAGCTACATTTATATTTGCAATGATCATCTCTTTGATAAAAACTACTACTAATTTAGCAAAAGCAACTACCTTGGAAAAATAAATATCCACTTTAAGGAAGCTTCGGAACAGATATAATAATACTACACCAAGAAAGTATCCTACTAAAAATGTTCCAAATGAATATTCGTTAGATAATAACATCCAAATAAGAGCTAAACTTAAGTTTAATAAAATTTGCAAAGCCATAGCACTACCCCTTTATTAGAAAAGCCCAGCATTTCAGTATATAAATGATGATGAAAGCTTTTTTGTATTACAAATTTTTTTCGATTGATTTACTTATTTACCTAATACAGCCTGGATATAATTTGCTGGATCAAGAATTTGGTCAGCAACTCCTAAAGAATAAGTAAAAATGGGTTCTGCAAGAATTCCTAAACCTATTGTCAATACTACTAACGGTATAATAGGTCTTAGTAATCCAAACATTTCTTTTTTATCAATATCTTCTTCTTTAATTATTGGCTCACGCCAGAAAGCGTACATAAATATTTTCATCATGGAGAAGAGAGTTAACACACCTACTACAAGTGCTACAGCTACAATGAAATAATCTTGTTCTCTTATAGCTGCCAATATTAATGCAAACTTACTAAAGAAACCACTTAATGGTGGTATACCAGCTAAAGACATAGCAGATATGAAGAATAACCAGCCGAGCCATGGGTGTGTTTTTAATAATCCACCCATTTTCTTCAAATCTGTTGTCCCGGTAATTTTTTCTGTTGCACCCGCAAAAAGAAATAAAGCTGATTTTACAATAATATGGTGGGCTATGTAATAGATTGCACCTGCAATCGCTAGTGGAGAAAAGACACCTAGCCCCATCACCATGTATCCAACCTGACTAATAATGTGATACGATAAGATGCGTTTGAAGTCAAATTGTGACACAGCTCCTAATACGCCAAAGAACATCGTTGCAGCTGCTAAAAATAAAATAATAGTATGTGTAAAAGATGGATTATGAACAAAAATTAAAGTGAATGTTCGGATAATCGCATAAATACCGACCTTCGTTAACAATCCACCAAATAGTGCAGATATCGCAGCTGGTGGGCCGTAATATGATTTCGGCAGCCAAAAGTATAAAGGAAACAATGCACCTTTTGCACCAAAGACAAACAAGAAAATAATCGCAATACCATTTAGAATACCTTCTTGACCAAGTGCAGCGACACGCTCACCTAAATGTGCCATATTCAACGTTCCAGTAGTAGCGTATAGATATGCTAAAGCGACAAGGAAGAATGCAGAAGCAACCATATTCATTACTACATATTTAAAAGATTCTCGTAATTGATAGCCAGTTCCACCATGCACAATCAAAACATAAGATGAAATTAGCATTACTTCAAAGAATACAAATAGATTAAATAAATCTCCTGTCAAAAATGCACCATTCACACCTGTAAGCAAATAAAAGTAGAAAGGGTAGAAGTAAAATTTTTCACGGTCACTATGAATCGTTTTAAAAGCGAAAAATAAACAAACCGCTCCTACAATACTTGATAAGATAACCATCATAGTAGCGAACATATCTGCTACTAATACAATGCCAAACGGTGCTGGCCAGTCTCCAACTTCTAAACTAATTATTTGATCTGGAGATTGATATACAGCATATGCTAAATAGAGAGCGATGCCCAATAACACTAAGCTACTGACCCCTGCTATTATTCGTTGAATCCTATGTTTTTTTGCTAGAAAAATCAATATAGTTCCGATGAACATCGGTAATAATATTGGTAGCGTTAAAAAGTTACTCATCTGATCTTCCCCTTAATTGATCTAAATCATCTGTCTGATGTACTTTATACGTTCGATAGGTCATTACTAATAATAACGCAGTCATACCAAAGCTTATAACAATTGCAGTTAATATTAACGCTTGGGGTAAAGGATCTGTATAGCTAGCAGCTTCTTCACCTAACAATGGCGCAGACCCTCCGCCTAAACCACCCATCGTCAAAATAAGGAGGTGTGCACCATGGGATAGTAATACTGTTCCAAGTACAACTCGAAATAAGCTTTTCGTTAATATTAAATACGTTGCAACCGAGAACAAGATACCAATTAAAACAGCAATCAAAATTTCCATTACGCATCATCCTCCGCAATCGTTGTAATAATCAGTAAAGCAACTCCAATTACGACGATGAATACACCAATATCAAATACCAATGCAGTCGTTAACTCAACCTCTCCTAAGATTGGTAAAGTTGCATACTTAAAAAACTGAGTTAGGAACGGGTAACCAAAAAACACACTGCTTACTCCAGTTCCCATCGCTAGTATTAAACCAGTAGCTATAAAATAAGGATAATAAAATGGGAGCACCGATTTAATCGTCTTTAAATCGAAACTGATATATAAAAGAACAATGGATGCTGCCGCCATTAATGCACCAATAAATCCTCCCCCAGGATTATTATGACCCGCAAACAATAAATATATGGAAAAGGAAAGAATGATAAAAACTGCAATTCGAGCAATAGTATGCAACGATAGATTATTCTTCATTTATACATCTTCCTTTCCGTTCATTCTTAATTTGATTAAAGTTACAACACCTAGTGCCGCGATACCTAGCACAAGGATTTCCAACATTGTATCCATTCCACGAAAATCAACTAAAATAACGTTAACGACGTTATCACCGCCACCGAGGTCATGTGAATTTTCAATGAAGTAATTAGAAATAGCCTCAAATGGTTTTTTATTTCCAAATTCCATTGCACTAAGTGCCATCGTTGTTACCAATGAACCCACGCCTAAAGAAATGAACACATTCACCCATTTAAAAGTTGGCTTGGACTTCTCTTTTCGCAACTCTGGCAAATGATAAAAACATAACAAGAATAATGCTGTTGTTACTGTTTCGACAAGCAATTGGGTTAATGCAAGATCGGGCGCATGGAACATAACGAAGAATAACGCAACGAGAAAACCTACAAACCCAACAGAGATAATCGCTGCAACACGATTGTTAATGAATGGCACTACAAGTGCAGCAGCAGCGATTACGCCTACAAGTAGCCATACGTAGATCGGTATCGGCGCAACATTTGCTGTATCAATAGCAAATGCATTGAAATGATATAACGTATAGAATCCTAAAGCAATTAAGAATACATTCATGTAAACGAAGTAATCACGAAGTAACCCTGTCATTTGAAAATTGGTTACTTTAGCTGAACCCGAAACTAATTTGTCTAAGAAACCGTCATATATATAATTAATCGGATCTTTTTTATGCAAACGTAAAAACGCATAGATCTTTTTCCATTTAGCTAATGTTAAATACATCACTATACCAACTGCAATAATAGTAAGCGTCATGTACAATGGTGGAAAATTAAAACCATGCCACGCCTTAATATGAATATCAAAGTTGTCTATTCCAGTTAATGATGCAGGATAGATTGCCTTCACTGCTGGTTCGATAATCGTATTTGATAGTACATTTGGGAAAAAACCAAAAAATACAACAAGGCTTGCTAATATAATCGGTGGTATTAACATACCAATAGGTGCTTCGTGTGGTTTTTTCTCCAGTTTTTCTGGTTGATAATTTCCTCTAAACGTTTTAAATACAAGTATCATACTATAAACAAATGTGAATACACTTGCAACCCATGCAATGACTGGGAATAACACCCCAAGCGACTGCATATTGAAGCTAGTAATATCTGTTGCATGCAACATGCTTTCTAAGAACATTTCCTTACTCAAGAACCCATTGAACGGATAAATTCCTGCCATGGAAAAGGCACCGATAACGGCAATCGTGAACGTAATCGGCATAAAAGTCATTAATCCACCAAGTTTCCGAATATCTCTTGTTCCCGTTTCATGGTCGACAATACCTGCAACCATGAACAAACTACCCTTAAAGGTAGAATGGTTAATCAAATGGAAAACCGCAGCTATCGTCGCAGCAGTAAATCCAGCTTTATAGCCATAAAAGGCTGCGGCAGATCCTACACCGAGCATACTCATTATCATACCTAGTTGGCTAATTGTTGAATAAGCTAAGATTGATTTTAAATCTGTTTGTCGTACGGCATTAAAGGATCCCCATAGTAATGTGAACAACCCAAATCCTGAGACAAGCCAAAACCACTCAGATGAACCAGAAAACACAGGACTTAGACGAGCAACCAAATAAATACCTGCCTTCACCATCGTGGCAGAGTGTAGATAAGCACTTACGGGTGTCGGGGCCTCCATTGCATCAGGTAACCAAATATGAAACGGAAACTGTGCTGATTTTGTAAATGCACCTGCTAAGACTAACAACATTGCAGGAACGAATAAGCTGCTTTCAGCAACAACACTAGCTTGTGCAATGATCTCAGTTATAGTAAATGTGCCAGTCATTACATAAAGTAAAGAAAAACCAGCAAGCATTGCAAAACCGCCTGAGACTGTAATTAACATCGACTTTTGAGCACCATAACGAGATTTTTCCCGATCGTACCAATATCCGATGAGTAACGCTGACGAAAGGCTAGTTAGCTCCCAAAACACATATAAAACCATTAAGTTCCCAGAAAGAACTACACCTAACATTGCTCCCATAAACATTAATAAGTAAAAATAAAAATTATGTAGTGATTCTTTGTTTTTATCCAGGTAGAAGATAGAATATAAAACAACTAAGACACCAATACCAGTGATTAATAATGCAAATAATAATGCTAAACCATCTAAATGGATATTGAAATTAATCCCTAAAGACGGGACCCAATTCAGAAGATGTGTTACTACCCCACCATCTGCCATTGTTGGAATAAATGTAAATAAATAAACAAATAACACAGTCGGTAAAACTAGCACGAACCACCCCGTATGAATGGTTGAAATTTTTTTATAAAAAAACGGGATTATTAGCGCAAATAAAAAAGGGGCTATAATTGCTATATGTAAGAATGACAAGAACCCATACCTCCTCAAAAATTAAAAACCTTATTCTACCGTTATACACTACACACACATAGTTTTATTACAAATAACATGCAAGCACAATAAAATTATACATGAATTAATTTTTAGCCGCAATTAAGATAGTCTTATCTTGCTAACCTTTTATCAAACTATTCATATAGGTAGAAATGCAGAAAAAAATAATTTTAAATTTTTTATGACACTTTTGTCTTTGCAAATAAATACGATTTATTTGCATAAGTAAAATCCGACCATCTGATCGGATTTTACTTACTAAATTAAAGTTTGAATTTTTTGACTAGTAGTTTTAACTGTTCTGCTAATTTTGCTAGTTTATTAGAATTATTCGCAACTTCTTCCATCGAACTGCTAGTTTCTTGTATAGATGCTGCAGTTTGTTCAATTCCAGCTGCCGATTCTTCCGAAACAGAAGCTATATCTTCTAATCCACTACTCATTTGTTCACTGTTATTGTTAATATCAGACAGATTGCTCGATATATCTTTAATTTCCGATGCTAGTGTCTGTAATTCAGTATCAATTTGCTCGAAAATACCACCCGTATTTACAACTTGGTTCATTCCTGTTTCCACTTCTTTATGTCCACCTTCTAATGATGTGGTCACTTGGTCTGTTTCTGTTTGAACGGTTGTTACAATCCGAGTAATGTCTGTTACAGAGTTAGCTACTTGTTCTGCTAGCTTTCTCACTTCATCAGCAACTACAGCAAAACCTTGACCATGTTCCCCAGCACGCGCTGCCTCAATGGCTGCATTTAGCGCTAGTAAATTCGTTTGCTCCGCTACATCTTTAATTACATTGACTAGTTTTGTAATCTCTTTTGATTGCTCGTCTAACCCTTTCACTTGGGTCACAGCATCTGAAACTACTTGATAAATTTTAGCCATTTGTTGAATGGAACTATCCATTTCTTGTTTCCCATTAAACACTAAATCTGTCATTGTTTTAGAAGAATGATAAATATTTTCGCCTTTCTTATTCGCTTCGGTAATTTTTTGTGCAAACTCACTCATAGAAGTAGAGATATCACTTGTTGTATTCGCTTGAGATTCTGAACCTCTCGAAAGTTCTTCCATAGTAACAGCAACTTGTTCACTTGCTTCTTTCACTTGATCAGATGATTGTGTTAATTGATCACTTTGAGTAGAGACAGTATTTGAAACAGATTGAATTTCACTAACAATTTCTTTTATTTTAGCTTGCATACTATTCATTGCATCTACAAGCTCTGCAACTTCATCTCTTGTATGTATTTCTAGCGGTTCGTCTTGTAAATCACCAGATGCAATGCTTACCATCCGCTCTTTCACTTTTTTAATTGGCTTTGTAATAATACGTGCAACATACATCCCTGTTGCTATTGCAGCAAATAATATGAGAACGGCAACTACAAACCCAACTAAGTTAACCATTTCAAAGCTTTTTAAAATTCCATTTGCATTTGATACAATAATATCTTCTCTTTCATCTATATGTTTTTTGAAATCGGCCATAATTTCTTGTGCTACAGGCTCTGCTGTGTTCTTTAAATAATTAGCTGCTTTTTCTTCGTTACCTCTCTTATATTCAGCAAACACGTTTCTTTCTAATTGTTGTTGCCATTCAGCTGATGCCTCAGCAAGTTGATTCAATTCTTTCAAACTTGAATCCTTTGCGATTTCTTCTTCTATCTTTTTGCTTGCCTCGGTAATTTCATTAAATCGTTCTAGATAACTAGAATCGCCATATAATACATATCCCCTAGCTAAACCGATACGCTCATTAACATTAAATACTAACTCTTCATCAGTTAGTAATGTTTGTAAATCTTGTTCTGTCATACCTTCTATACTCGATTCCATCTTATAATTGGTTATAATAGTAAATGTGCTATACCCTAAAATAAGTAGAACTAAAAATAGAAAACCAACTAATATCTTTGTACGTAAAGATTTAAACTGTATAAGCTTCTTCATGTATGTATCTCCTTACAATAAAATTTCATTTCTATACTTATATCGACTTTTTCCAAAAAATATTAATAGCTGTTTAGTTTAAAATAGTATGAAAAATAATTTAAATATGATTTAATTGTAATAATGATAACATTTTGAGGTGAATTTTCATGACTGCTTTTACCAAAATCAAATCGATGGAGCAACTAAATACATTTATTCAAGCAAACGATGTTTCTCTCGTTTATATTTCAAAAAAGCAATGCAGTGTGTGTCATAGCTTATTGCCGCAAATTGAAACAATTATGGAAAAGTACCCTAAGATTTCAACTACACAAGTTAGTGCTGACGCAGTTCCTGAAGTTGCAGGTGCTTTCTCTATCTTCACGGTACCAGTTATATTAGTTTTTGTTGAAGGAAAAGAATATTATCGTGGAGCAAGAATCGTACCATTAAAACCATTTGAAGAAAAAATAAAACAATTATACGTTGGATATTATGAATGATTACACGCTAGAGTAAACAACTTATCTCTCATGTATCACCGCTAGCTTATGGTATATGAATTAAATCATTTGTCGTGACCATTCCTAATAATTGTTCTGTTTGCTTCCCTGTTTCTGTAATTAGTAAAGCATCCAATCGTTTTTTGTGTTTTAATTGCTTAAGAAATATATCTTCTGCTTCATAAATTGTCATTTGTTGATTGATGAACACATAATTCCTTACATCTCGATCACTTTTAATTAGATCCAATATTTGAGTGTTCAATAGTGTTTCAAAAGTTTTATTTGTGTTTCTAGCTAACCATTGAGTTATCTGTTTATCTGTTAGTAAACCAACAAATTGCTCGTTGCGATAAACTGGGAATTGTGAATAACTAGTTTGTTTAATACTATGTAATACTTTCTCAAACGTATCCCTTCCATCTAGCATATATAAATGTTTTGAAAAAGTCGGAATGACCAATTTTGGAGCAGTAAGTTCTTGAGCAATTTTTTCAATTTGCATCACAATTTGATCATGAGGTTCTGCAATAGCATAATGTGTCTCTGTTCTTTCGTGGATAATTGCATTACGCAATTCTGAAAACTCCAGCAAATCATCCTTGTACCTTTGTACTACTGAATTCGTATGACGTAAACGTTGGACAGCACGATAAAAGGGTATGTATTTTTTTTCAGCTATTTCTTTATCAAAAAACTTTTCTATTTTATTAAACGCAATAATAAAACGATCTGCATTTGTCAAATTAACCACTCCTAGCTTCAACTACTATATATTCTACCAAATACGAGGACTAAAATAGAACTTTTTTAAAAAAAGTTCTATTTATTACAACATGGAAAAAGATCGATAAATAAATACTGGTCGACCTTTTTCTAGTTATTCTACCAAACACGCTTATTCTTTCGCAAGATCGCCTCTTCCATGTTTTAATTTCAAATTTTAATAGGGATTTATGAAATATCTCATTACATTTTCAAAAAGGCACTACATGTTGGATTATAAAAAAAGGCTAGGACAAAACAACATTTCTAAAGAGAAAATCCGAACATTTATTTTAATGTAGCAGAACAAACGCCGCTGTGGAAATGCACTCCCTTTCCGCAGCTAAATGGTTGCTCCAAACAAATAGACGAATTTTAATTCTTCTTTTCAGAATTAAAATTCGTCTTTTGATAATCACCTTTTACTTATGTCCCAGTCTCTTTTTAAAAATTTCTATCCATTTACTATTTTTTTAGTTGTTTGTACTAATCGTTTTGCCTGATGTTTGACAGCCGCTTCAGCATCCTCGACCATCTTTCCATCTTGCCCTTGAGTAACACTTGTTCCATAAGGATTACCACCTACAGCAAAAACAGACTGATCAGAATAGCCTGGAGGTACAATGATTGCACCCCAATGCATCAGCGAGGTATACAAATTAAGTAATGTTGCTTCTTGACCACCATGTGAATTAGAAGCGGAAGTCATCGCAGTTACTACTTTATTCACTGTTTTTCCAGAAGCCCAAAGTCCTCCTTGTGAATCAATTACTGATTTCATTTGGGACGGTATACTACCAAATCTAGTTGGAACACTAAAGATAATACCATCAGCCCACTCAAGATCATCAGAAGTTACTTCAGGAACATCTTTTGTAGCTTCAATATGCGCTTTCCATGCTTCGTTCGATGCAACAGCTGCTTCCGGAGCATTCTCAGGTGCACGAACTAGCCGAACCTCTGCACCAGCTTCTTTTGCTGCTTCTTCCGCCCAATTTGCTAATTGATAATTAATTCCTGTTGAACTGTAATATACAACTGCTACTTTTACCATAATATATCTCTCCTTTGTTTTTTATCATTAGACTACTTAACCTAATAACCCAAATCGAGTAGTATTGCACTTATTATCTCGACTTCTAAATAAATAATACTAAATAAATATCTCAGTTTCAAGATAAATGCTCAATAAAATATTTTTGGGACAGAAGTTTCGTACCCTTTTTGACAAGAATCAAAAAATAGGTTAAATTATGATAGTACGAACGTTTTTGTTTCCCGACGTTATTATTATTCGTTTTTAGGAGTGTTAATATTGGAAAATGTATTTGATTATGAAGATATACAGTTAATTCCCGCAAAATGTATTGTGAATAGTCGTTCTCAGTGTGATACAAATATCACTTTAGGAAAGCATACTTTTGATCTACCAGTAGTACCAGCTAACATGCAAACTATTATAGATGAAAAAATAGCATTGTTTTTAGCAAAAAATAATTATTTTTATGTTATGCACCGATTCCAACCCGAAAAGCGAATCGATTTTATTAAAGATATGCACGCTCAAAATTTAATCGCATCAATAAGTGTTGGAGTGAAATATGAAGAATATGATTTTATTAAAGAGTTAGCGGATCAGCAATTAATACCTGACTATATAACTATTGATATTGCACACGGTCACTCAACTGCCGTGATTGAAATGATTCAACATATCAAATATTATTTACCGACTACGTTCGTAATAGCTGGTAATGTAGGAACACCGGAAGCAGTTAGAGAACTTGAAAATGCAGGTGCTGATGCAACAAAAGTGGGAATTGGTCCAGGAAAAGTTTGTATTACGAAGATGAAAACCGGATTCGGTACGGGTGGCTGGCAATTAGCGGCATTAAGATGGTGTGCGAAAGCAGCTAGTAAACCTATCATTGCGGACGGAGGTATTCGAACACACGGTGATATTGCCAAATCGATTCGATTTGGCGCATCTATGGTCATGATCGGTTCTTTATTTGCTGGTCATGAAGAATCTCCAGGTGAAACAATCGAAAAAGATGGCAAACTTTATAAAGAATATTTCGGCTCTGCATCTGAGTTTCAAAAAGGTGAGAAAAAGAATGTTGAAGGTAAGAAAATGTATGTTGAACATAAAGGTGCTTTAGCTGATACACTTTCAGAAATGAAGCAAGACTTACAATCTTCTATTTCTTATGCAGGTGGAAATCGTTTAGATGCAATTCGCACAGTTGATTATGTCATTGTCAAAAACTCAATATTTAATGGTGATAAAGTATATTAATTTCCATAAAAAACAAGGCCGAATCAGATCAGGCCTTGTTTTTTAAAATTTGTTTTAAGATCATATCTGTCAATTTTGACACTAATAACAAATGAATCTCCAAAACGAATACAATTAACGAAGGGTGAATTGTTTAACCATTTCATCCAATTGTTTAGAAAGTTCCTCTAATGAATTCGTATTAGTAGTAATACCGCCGATTAAATTACTAATTTGCACAATAGAAGCTGACGTTTCTTCTACCCCAGCTGCCGACTCTTCTGAAACAGATGCAATATGCTCAATCGAAGCATTAATGTTAGCACTATTTTCAGAAATACGCTTGAAGTGATTATTAATTGTCAAAATATTATTATCCATTTCTACAACAGATTGATCAATTTTTTCGAATTCTTTTCCAGTTAATTTAATTTGTTTCGCTCCTTCATCCACCTGATTGTATCCTTTAGTTAGTGAAGTGACAACATTACTTGATTCTGTTTGAATATTACCGACAATATCTGTTATTTCTAGGACCGATTCTGATACTTGTTCAGATAATTTTCTAACTTCCTCAGCAACAACCGCAAATCCTTTGCCTTCTTCTCCCGCGCGAGCCGCTTCTATAGCAGCATTCAAAGCAAGCAAATTGGTTTGTTCTGAAATATCCTGAATCACATTAATTAACGAGGATATTTTCTTAGCTTGCTCGTCTAATAACCCTACTTTTTCTACAGAATCCTTAACCAAGCTGTTAATCATATTCATTTGTGTGACAGACTGATTCATCATTTCATTACTGCTTTTTGCAACCTCCAATACACCGTTGGATGACTGTTGTACCATTGCACCATTTTCCGTAGCTTCAGTAATTCGATTGGATAAATCGTTCATTTGTTCCGCTAAGTTTGCAGCAGCATCTGCTTGTTGGTCAGTACCAGAAGCAAGCTCCTGCATAGTTGATGCTACTTGATTACTACCATCATATATTTCATCACTCGATTGCTTAACTAAAGCAGATTGTTCTTTCACTACTGCAGAAAGGTTTGTAATTTTTTCAAGCATATCTTTTAATTTAGCTTGCGTGCTTATAACAGACCTAGCTAATTGTCCAAATTCGTCTTGTCTATCTTGTCCTTGTAAATGATTTGTTAAGTCACCCTTTGCGATTTGATCCATAACATGCGTTGTTTGTTGAATTGGCTTAGAAAAACCTCTACTTAAAAAGAATGCAATAACTACCACGAGTATTATTGTTATTAAGGAAATTTCTAAAATATAAAATATAATTTCTTTATTCACATTTAGAACATCTGTTGCATCTTGTTTAATCTCCAACAAACCAATTGTTTCTGAGCGTGTTGGATCATATAGAGGCATATAATATTCCATACTCGTATTTGACTCTTGTGACACTTCTTCCCCCACAACAACCTGATCTAATATCGATTGATCTTCTAATATACTACCTACTTCCGCTTGATTAGAAGTGACCAATACTTCTCCATCCGTATTCATAATATTTAGTTGAACACCTTTTAAAGTATCTGTAATCGTTTGAATTACTTGACCACTTAAACCAGTTTGTAACGTCCCTATCACTTCATTATTGTAAACAAGGGGAACGAAAGCACGAACAGATAATCCACTATTTCCAAATTCAAATCCAGAAACCCCTTCATTATCAAGCGCAACTTGAATAGCTGGTATATCACTTTTGTCATCACCAAATTTGTCAGGGTTATGCCCTCTTAGAAAGACCGTTCCGTTCTCATCACCTAATTCAAATATATCTAACTGGTGTTCCGCTTGAAGTCTTGTAAAGATTGGTGCCATAATTTCTATTAGTTGTTCACGATCACGATTTGCAAAAGCTTCTAACATCTCTTCATTTTTTGCGGAAGATTGAGTAATTGATAGTAAATTTTCTGAAGTACGATTCAATTGTTCTGAAATGGTGTCTGTTGAAGCATCTAGATTTTTATGTAAGATGTTTTCGAATCCTTGGTTTGTTTTAAAATAAAGAATCGAACTAATTACAATTAAAGGTATAATAGCTACGAATAATAACGAAAGAAATAGTTTTGCTTTGACTGATTTAAACACTTTTTACACGCCTCTCCTATGTAATAATAACTCATTAAGAATACCATTAGATTTTGACAAAATCTATTGTTTTTCGAAACAACTTCAACTGATTATCTGTGTGCATAATTTAAATAATACGTCAGTAAATGAACCACTGCTTCACCATCTAATCAATGCATCCTTAATTTATCTTAATCCCATATACTTTATAGCCAAATTGCTTGAATTGAGCAAGGGTAGTACAACTACTCTTGTCTAGCAATGTAAATTGGTGCGTTTACTATAGCTTTAAATGCATACCGTGGTGTTCGTCTAAATACAACTTTCTCCTTTTTTCCCTAGTGATCAATTTCACTTCATTCACTATCTGTCACAGTATTAATGAAACGTGATATGATTTTTTAACAAAAAAAGCAGTAACGTTAAACCATTAACGAATACTGCTTCTGATAACTACTTGATTTATCATACCTTAAATCGATGAACTAATTCATTCAATTCTTCGGCTAATTCTGTAAGATGCTCAGAACTATTAGCGACTTCATCCATTGAACCACTTGCTTGTTGTGCAGACGCTGCTGTTTGCTCTATTCCTGCTGCCGCCTCTTCAGATACCGAGGCAATCTCTTCCACTGATTCATTCATCTCTTTTGTGTTTGATGACACTTCTAAGAGGCTTTGAGAAGTAGCGTGGATACTTGTCACCATCTCTGTAACAGAATTGCTGATTTGACTAAATATTTCTTCTGTTGATTTAATTTGGGTAGATCCTTGATCTACCTCATTATAACCTTCTTTTAAAGCATTAGATACAACATTGGATTCAACTTGAATCGATGTGACTATTGTCGTAATATCGTTTACTGATAAGGCAACTTGTTCAGCTAATTTTCTTACTTCGTCTGCAACAACAGCGAAACCTCTACCATGTTCACCAGCTCTTGCAGCTTCAATTGCTGCATTTAACGATAATAAATTAGTTTGATCAGCAATATCTTTTATCACTAAAACAAGTTTAGAAATTTCTTGTGTCTGATTATCTAGCTTTTTCATTTTACTAACTGAATCTTTTACAATATGATTAATTTTTGTCATTTGCTCTGTGGAAGTTTGCATCGATTGGCTACCTTTATCCGTCATCTCTAAAACCTTCTCAGAATGCATTTCAATGTTTTCACCATTTGTATTGACATCTTCCACCTTATTTACAAACAAGCTCATAATATTTGCTAAGTCACTCGTACTATTCGCTTGGGTTTCTGCTCCAGTAGCTAGCTCTTCCATAGTAACTGCTACTTGTTCTGTCCCTAATTTAACTTCATTAGCTGCATTACTTAATTTATCACCTTGAATAGTAACTGTTTCAGATACTGCGTTTATTTTGATTAATAAATCTTTTGTATTACTCGTCATTTCATTAGTAGCTACCATAAGTTGTCCGATTTCATCATTTGATTTAATTTCTATTGCTTCTTGAGTAAAATCGCCATTCGCTATCGTCTTCATTCGTTCCATTACTGTAACAATTGGTCTTGATATAATACTTGCAGTTTTCAGCGCAACAATAGCACCTAACATAATAACGACAATGGTTATCAATGTATCTACCATTAAAGATACTCGACCATAGTCTTGGCTATCTTCTGACATATCGGTTATCATCACTTCTCTTTTTGAAGCTAACGCTTTAAAGCCGTCTATTAATTCCTCTTCGAGTGGTTTTATCTCTGTCCGCATAATACTCATTGCCTGTTCCTTGTTACCTGCATCATATTCATCAAAGACGTTACTAAGCATTTCACCCCACATTACTTTCTTATCTATTAAAGCTTTTACCTCTTTTGAGCTGTTTAATTTCATCACTTCATTCTCAAGCGCTATGCTTTCATCCGTATGACTATCAAATTCCTTTCTATACTCCACATCATCATAAAGCAAGTAACCACGCACTAATGATGTTCTTTCTGCCATATCCAATGCAATCTTATTAGCAAGAATCAAAACTGGTTGTTGTTCTTCAACCACTTCAGAAGTATTTTGATTTAATGACCTGATTGCTAGATAGTTATAGATTCCTAAAATAATAACCAAAACCATCACTAATGAAAAACCAAAAAGTATTTTCTTTCTTATACTATTAAGCTGAAACATTTCCGTCAATTTTTACACCTTCTACCTTCTTCTTATTAATATATATATGGCACCAAAAATATATATACATTTTTTAAAAAGGTATGGTTATTCTTGGTGTTATTTTTAAGGTCATTTATAATATCGGCAAACACTTGCTTTTTTTAAATAAAATACACTTCTTTTTACCTAGTACATTTTACCATATCGTGAAACAAGGAAAACATTAGATTTAACTGTTCAAGTCATTTATCTCAATTCCATGTTTAGTAGCCTTTATTCACACACTTAATGGAGGATGTTACTTTGTTTTTTGATAAAATCTTACATTACATAACCTTTAAGTGGGTATTGTGGCATAAATAAATTTGTTTATACATATTTTATCCAAAAACAGAAATAAAGACTATGGAATTAGAATTGAGACTAACTATATAAAATCAATAGTTAGTCTCAAAAATCATGTAGAGTAAATTTAATTAAGTCTAGTTTTTTTCACACAACACTTTTTAATCTTTTTATATAGGAGGCAACCTGTTCCATTGTTTCATTCTTAAGAATTTTCACAAAATAAGAACCGATAATTGCTCCATCTGCACCATTATGATAAACACTAGCAACATCTTGTTCATCTTTGATTCCAAATCCCACGAAAACAGGGATATTACTATACTTTCTAATTCGTTTAATTGTTTGAATGTAATTGGTCGGCACTTGGTCAAAACTTCCTGTCTTACCTGCACCACTCATACAATAGGCAAATAAGCGATTATTCATTAATTGTTTTTCCAATAACTGATCTGTCATCGTTTCATTATATAACTGAATGGGCATTGGATAATTTTCTAACGTAATATCTTGATCTACGCATAATATACCATCAACTAGCTCACTATCTATTGATAATAGATTATATTTATCCAATCCTTCCTTATAGGTCATAAGGACGACTTTAAATGTATACTTTGATTTAATCGTCACAAGTATTTGGTTTAAATACGATTGATTAAACCCTTGGTCCAATACTTGTTGATGACTATCTTTAATAACCGTTCCATCCATATGAGGATCTGCCACCGGTATGCCTAGTTCCAGAACATCCACTTTGTATGATTCCATTATATCTAAAACTTCAAAAAATCGATCTTCGTTTGGATAACAACACGGTAAATAGAGAGCAAGTTGTTTCATAAATCATTACCCTCCAATCAACTTAAGTAGCATACCTAGCAACGGACCATATAGAGCATAATCTGTTTCACTAAGAATACGCATGATAGAAGCATAAGAGCCGATCTGTGGGAGCAGTAATGCTTGTCCAATAATAAGAATTAAACCATTTGCAAATGACCCGATTAATGCACCTCTTATTCCACCAGTAGAGTTACCAAATATCGCTGTTACAGCACCTGTGAAAAATGTAGGAATTAATGCTGGAAAAACTGCGATTGGGTAGTTAAATAAACCTAAAATAAACATTCCAACAAACCCTGCAACTAAACTAGTTAAGAAACCAACAATTACTGATGTTGGGTAGTTCGGGAACAATAGGGGTACATCTAAACCTGGCTTGGCATTCGGAATAAGTTTATCAGCAATTCCATGGAAAGCTGGAATAATTTCAGCCAACAACATCCTTACTCCAGATAGTATAATTGTAATCCATAAACCAAATTGCAAACCATTAAGTAAAGAGAATGTAACAATATCTCTTCCTCCACTAATATGTTCAGCTACCCAAGCAGGATTGGAAATAAGTGATACAATAAAGAATAATAGCGTCATAATAACCGTAAGGGCAATTGTCATTTCACGCAAGAAATTCAAGCTTTTTGGTATTTTAATATCTTCTAAATCTTTTTTCTTATTACCAAGCAAACCTCCAAGTTTTGCGGCAATCCACACACCACTGGAGCTTGAGTGACCCAAAGTAAAACCTTCTCCACCTTTTATATTCTTCATTAAAGGTGCGACATACGAACAGGTAAATGTTAAATAAAAACCTAATATAATAGAACCTGTTAATACAAGTGGAATAAATCCCATGTTTGTACCAAATTTAAGTAAAGCGGCAATTAATCCTGCATAGAAGAAAGATACGTGTGCAGATAAATGTACATACTTAAATGGTGTTATTCTTGCAAATAAAATATGAATGATAAATCCTAAAGCAAAAATCAAAGCCATTTCTGTACCGATTTCGACAAAACTCTCCATTTGTGCTTGTTCAAGTGTAGGTATATCTGCATTTAAGTTAAACACCTTACTGAGCATCGGTTGTAATGGGAGTAATGAAACTCCTAGTGATTGCGCACCGGTATTAATGAGCAAAAAACCAATCATTGTTTTAATTGTCGACGAAACTAATGAGTCAAAGCTTTTTCGCTGTATTAACAAACCAATTAAAACAACAGCTCCAATTACAAATACTGCCTGACTAAATATATTATTAATGAGATACATAAGAAAATCCATTAGCTGCTCTCTCCTTTTTTATTGCATTGCAATAGTAATTGATCAAAGTCATAGATAAGTAAAATGGTTATAAACATAAAATTTCTTGTCCCATAATCTATAGTTAACATCATGGGACATTATTTAGTTAAAAGCACATTTAATTAATTACTTTCAATAATTCTGTTCTTAACAATTCTTTATCCATCATATTATCTATTCTTACAACCTTAGCTTTTGAGTTTCTTAAAATGTCTGCAAAATCAGATGTAGTAATGACAATATCATATTCGTCAGCACTAACAGACCCAATATCAGATGCATCTACAGTTGCTTCTACGCCTTCATTTGATAAAATTTGTTGCGCAAATACTTTAAGCATCATGCTACTTCCTACACCGGCACCACAAACTGTCACTATTTTATACATTTACTTATCCCCCTTAAAAATTCGCATTATATCTTTTGCTGTTTTTGCATTTAGTATTTCTTCCAATTTATCTTCTTGATTTAGAACACCTACTAATTCTGACAAAGCAGTTAGGTGTGTTTCATGATCAATTGCACATAACCCAATTACAATTTTCACCGGATCATTCGTACGATGTCCAAATACAATTGGTTCTTTTAATGTAACAATACTAAAGCCAATATCTTTCGCACCATATTCTGGTCTTGCATGTGGCATCGCTATACCTGGTGCAATAACAATATACGTACCGTTTTCTTTTACATTATCAAGCATTGCTTGAATATATTTTTCTTCAATAAGATCATTTTTCAGAAGTAACTCGCCACTTAGCTTGACTGCACTATCTCTGTCATTCACTTCTGCTTGTGTCTCTATTAAATTTTCATTTAAAACTTCAATTAACACAGGATGTGATCTCCTCTCCGTATTTGGTAACTCTGTTTTTTCATTTTGAAAATATTGTTGTAATTTTTCCGAAAGTGCTTTGGAATCATGAATGGTACAATAAGGCTCAATCATTTTCAAAATGTCAAACACAAGCAACTCTTGCCCCTCAAACTTTTCTAATAACAAAGTTAGCTTCTGGATATCTTCTTTAGATAAAACAGGGTTAACATTGACTACTTGTACTCCGTCCAATGTCAATGGGACGGTTGTGATAATTAAATCAATCATTTCTTCTTTGACAATTTCTGAAGCCTGTCTAGCTGGAAATGCCCCAAGTACTCTTATTCGAAATAAGTTTTTTAATTGTGTCGCCAACATTTGCGATGTACTCATTCCGGTATCGCACACAATAATAACAACTGGCTTTCTTCGCGTTCTCTTTTTTTGTCTTTCTAACGCAGCCGTAACATACATGGTAATAAAAGATGCCTCATCTTCATTAAAACCAACACCTAATTGTGCTTCAATTATAGGAATTGTTCGCATGACATGATGATGAACATAATGATAATTCTCCTTTATTGCATCCAATACTGGATTATCAATTGATGTCCCATTACTAAGTCGGTAAAGTGCAGGTCTTAGATGAGCCATCAATCCATTGAATAACTGTTCATCCTCTATAAATGAAACATGGAAGATCGATTCAAGTTCTTCTATAAATGTCCGGGTCACCATTTGTAATGGAAGCCACTGTTCGTTTATATTTCCATACTGATTCGTATCCTGCAAACTACTACTAACTAACTGAGAAGCAAAATACATCACTTCATTCTCTGGAAATTCAATTCTAAATACATGATCAATTTCTTTTTTGATTATACATGCTACCTCATATTCGCGTGTTTCTAGAACCCGATCTGAGATTGCATCCCTTCCTAGCATTCGTTGCTGTTTCACTCGAGTGATCGCTAAACCAAGATGAAGAATAACTTTAAAATAAGAATGGTCTGAAATAATAATTTGCAATTTACTTTCTGCCATCCTAACTATACGTACAAGGTGATTAATCTCTTGAATGGAAAGAAATTCATTTAAAATAGATTGCTCCGTGTTCGTCATGTGTATGCGATTTCTTTTTTCTTCTCGAAAAACAGCAAGCAATGCCTTTCTAATTGGTAATTCCGTCCCTTCAACTCTTAAGCCTTTATAAGGATAGGACACTAGCGATAATTCATGATCTTGAAACCACCGTTTCCAGTGCTTCATATCACTGATAACTGTATTTCTTGATACTTTAAGAAAGTTTGAGATTTGATCAATTGTTACATAGCTCTGTTGAATCAACAAATAATGTAAGGCAGAGTATTTTCTTTCTTCTGGTGTATGAAAACTAAATTCCTCTTGATCAAGAAGGATTTTTATCTGTTGTAACTCTTTTTGTGTAAGTTGTAACGATACACCTTTTCCTTTTTGTCGTTGCAACATAGGAAGATAATGTTTATTTAAGAAATCATCTACTTCCATTAAATCATTATAAATCGTACGTTGACTAACAGAGAAATGCTTCGTCAATTCTTTTATAGTAAAAAACAGGTCATTCTCTGTTAATAGTAAAACAAGATCTCGCGCGCGATTGTTCATCTATCTCCACCTCACTTTTATTATATGTAATCGTATCTTTTACCACCAAGACCAAATGCTTGCATGTTATCTTGCAATCACTTGGTTGCAAATTGCAAAAACACACTGCAACTAATTGATTAATTTCATAAAAAAAGAAAGGCTCACCATTTAATGTGGGCCTTTCTGCAAAAATAATCATAGAATAACGCACTTTATTTATCATATCATTTCCTCTGTAAACATCCAGTAGCAATATTTCTTTATTATATTTACATCACAACAAAAACCCCTTCATATACCTAGGATTAATAGAACCAGTTTCCTGCTATATAAAGGGATAAAATAAAACAGCTATATTTTTCAATCTTATTGTATCTTCGCTAATGCTTATAGCCATTCGCAATATGATAGACAAGCTTTAAGTTTATACTCGTTTTAATAATTAAAGAAATATCCAACAAGGTTAAAGTACGCTTCTATTTTTATATTTGTGACAAAGTAGACGTCAATAGCCTGTATCACTTTGGCACTTACATATCACTTCCCTTCAGTATAATCAGTAATGAATTGAAAGAAACATGATAGTAAGTCGACTATATTATTTTCATTAAATCCATCAGAAAATGTTATACAACTAGCATCGACAAGTATTTACTTCGATGTAGCTTTTATATTTAGCAACTAGTTGTAAATTTTACATAATAATCTTTAAAAGATGAATCAAAATCGATTTATCCATACTATTTTAATAATATGTAAAAGTGATTATTTAGAAATAAATCGTTTCATGCCTTTCAAAAATCCATTATATCTTCTTAATACGTTTATATTTTCTGATATAAATTGCTCTTTTTATTCAAATGACAAAAAGAGCAATTATTTCATTTATATTATGGCCTTCTCATCCATCAGGTATTTCATGAGTCGAGCTTAGCAAAACATTTAAAAAACTATTTTCACGATATTATAGAGTTACTAAGTCTCTCTGAAAATAATATGACCTAGCAATTTACTTGATATCCACACTTATTAGGATAGTGCTTTAAGTCCGACAACACCGATAATAATCAGTATTAAGCTAAAAACACGAAATTTATTCGTCGATTCACCGAAGAAAATCATATTCATTAATACAGCCCCAGCAGTACCAATTCCCATAAACACGGAGTAAGCAACACTTACAAGTAAATAGGAGAAAGAAACATAAAGAAGGGCAAAGGACGCTCCCAGTCCTCCAAGATACAACATTCCATTTGCAAACGTCTTATTTTGACTATATAATCTCAAGCCTAAAACACCTAAAATCTCAAATGCAGACGCACATGCTATTAAAAACCAACCCATTAAGAATGCACCTCCTGTTTTTCTGATGGATTTGGTCCATCAAATAGTTTCAATCCAACTACACCTATGACAAGAAGAATCATAAAGAAAATCTTCCCCATGCTTAAACTGCCATCAAATAAATATATATCCATCAAAGCTGTTCCTACTGTTCCAGCAGCTGCGAAAATAGCATATACAGTTCCAGTTGGAATGCCTTCGCATGCTTTGGATAAAAAGTGTAGATCTAATAAAATAGCACTAATAATTAACACCCAATGCCACCAAGTAGAAGCTGTGTTAAAACCATAAATCCAAATTAATTCAAATACACTTGTTAAAATAACGTAAATCCACGATTTATTCATTTTTATAACCATTCCTTTCACTTTGCTTAAGACATAAAGCTTTATAAAACATCATTGTGTTGAGCAATTGTTTATTATTTAAGATTTATTTTCCCACCTTCTCGGTGACTGATCGTCAGTCATTAATGTGAAGAAGAAAAACTTGGTTTGCGCCAAGTCATTTACGTACACGTTTTTTCTTACTTCAATTCCACAACTATTTGCACAATCCATGTTTCACAAATTCCAATACTTCTCTCTTTTTCTGATTCGCTTTTTCTTCATCCTGTTTATCAAACAAATAGGATTGTTCAGCCGCTGCTTCAATTAATCCGATCAGTAATTTAGCTGTTGCCTCTACATCTATAAGTTCACGCAGAATAGAAGCAGCTTTCGATTGATTTAAAAATTCCTGCATCCAAGCGTAATAAGGTTCATAAATTTTTTCCCACTCACTTAAATATTGGCTTGATGCTAATCCAGCAAACATAAGCGCATAAATTTCCCGATAGTCATTTGTTATTTTAAAGGCAACATGAACTACCTGTTCCAATTGATTAATAAATGGCTCACCGTGATTTACTTCTTCTTCCATAGCTTCAACAATTTTCTTTACCATCACTTCAGCAATAGAGGGCATCACTGCTAACTTAGACGGAAAGTATAGATAAAAAGTTCCTTGGGCAACGCCAGCACCTTTAACAATATCGGATACCTTCGTTTTTTCGATTCCTTTTTCTCGAAAAACGTCGATAGCTGATTGTACAATCTTTTGTTTCTTATTATCCATCTCCTCACCTCAATATATGATTTGACTGACTATCAGTCATTTTATAATGATTAAAGACTTTTGTCAAGAAAATAAAAATGTCCTTCCTCTTACGCTTATTAACTAAGATAAAAATGTTACAACAAATAGAGTAAAGAGCACTTTTAAAAATTATTTAGTAACGTGTTGACATACCATATAACATTTTCATGACAACGTATTGAGTCTCATCACTACCTAAAAGCACAGGGTACTAAAACGCAATCAAACACTATTTAAAATCTAAGAACGTCTCATTACTACCTAAAAACACAGAGTACTAAAACTGGTTCTAATGGACGGAAACCTTGATGTGGTCTCATTACTACCTAAAAACACAGAGTACTAAAACTATAACTTCCGTATTCATGCCATACTTGTTGTCTCATTACTACCTAAAAACACAGAGTACTAAAACGCGAAGATAAGGAACTAGCAGACAAATGTAGTCTCATTACTACCTAAAAACACAGAGTACTAAAACCAATCAATTCCGCGAAAAATTGATTACTACGTCTCATTACTACCTAAAAACACAGAGTACTAAAACAAAAAAACTCCAGTCCCACACGCCATTTAAGTCTCATTACTACCTAAAAACACAGAGTACTAAAACGTGCAGTAACGTTGATGGAACAACACGAGCGTCTCATTACTACCTAAAAACACAGAGTACTAAAACACCTAATGAAAATGCTATCACATTTTTTCATAAATATCCATAATATATCTGTACACTGGTAAATCAATGGACTCCACTTCTAAATCAAAAACATATGAAAACTTTAATTTTTTCATAATAGAAGCAAAAACATACAAATCTAATGAATTAAACAAAATGACATCAGCATCTGTATAGTTTGAAACAGTTGGATGAAGCTCAAAAACATCAATATATCTATATATGATCCGCATGATACTAGATTTTATCTCTACATAATCATAATCTATGGGGCAGTCCCATTCAAGATTAGCAATAAACTCCTCATTAAACACTTGAACATGATTAACAAAGTAATTTAGCCCTTCATAATTCTCAGCAATGAATATTTTCGACTTAGTTAAAACAAATACAGGAATTCTTTTACTAAAATTATTAAGTAATTGTCGCATCTCCCTCTGTTCTTTCGGGCTTAAGTAAGTTTCCGGATAAAAGTAAACAACAAATGTTGGCTTACTATAATTATTAATGATGAAATTTCTCAAAATAGGTAGTAGCGTCTTATTCTGATGTATGATTTGATTAGTCTCGTTCTCGATCGTAATACCAATATCAACCTCCATCATCTTAATCATTGAATCGTAAGTAAATAATTTAGGACGTATTGGTAATTCTGTGTTCGCTTGGTTAATTAAATCTTCTAATAACGAATTAATTGTGTTAATATAGCCATCAATTTCTGGGTTACTTAACAAATTCTTTTTTACTTGCGCTTTTAATAATGATTTTGCACCGAGTTTCATCTCTTCTCTTAAAATATCATTTGAAAGCTCAATTGCAGCAAAACGTTGATGATTTATTGCTTCATATTCATCATTTTTATCTAGAATAGATATAGCATCTTTGTTTTTACTTCTCACTTGAAAATATTCGATTAATGGCTCGATTAATGCGCGTTCATCTGTAGTGTAGTTAACAAATAAAGAACTGTAATTAGCTAGATTAACTTCATATTCTCTCCTATCTTCACGAATTAACCAACTATTTTGCAAATAGCGCCACCACCTTAGCTATAGTTAAAACTCAATGGTTCGATTTTCACCTAATAACTCTATATTTTTATCTTCTTCCCCTACTAATACAATCATTTTCTCAAATTGTTTTTCGGTAATTATAATTGATCTAACATGTCCATCTTTCGGAAGAAACTTTTTTACAACATTTATTGTTCCTTGAGCTGATTCTTTGTTTAAGCATGATTTTATATAGATTGAGTATTGCATCATCAGAAATCCTTGTCTAATTAATTCTTTACGAAATTTCGTATACGTTCGCCGTTGTTTTTTTGTTTCCACTGGTAAATCAAACATAATCATAACTCTCACAAATCTAAGACTCATGCAATGAAAGTTTATTTATATTTGGAAGCTTGATTTTTTCATATTCACCAGTGTTAAAAAATTCAATAATAGAATCTACGGCAATTTCAATAGCACGTATAACCGTTTGCATTTTTTGATCAATTTGTACTTTTGCATGTAACAAATTGATTAATTCAATACGATATTTTTTTGTTAGATAATCTTCAGGTGGATGCTTAATCACATAATGGTCTATGATAGGACGAAAAGGCTCAATAATATCTGATGCAAGATTATGTGGATTACGTTCCCCTTTATGATGAATACCAATTCCTGAAATTAATCCTTTGGCTACCACCGTTCTAGCGATTGCTGAATGAATGATAGCGTAACCATAATTCAAAGCAGCATTTTCTATATAATTTGGATTACTTCTTGAATATGCTTCATCAAAAAAACTATTAAAATAAATTCTAGCAGCTTGTCCTTCCATATTATGAATATCTCCAGGTTCCACCATTCCGATAAGCTTAATTAATTTATCGGAACGGTGGGACTCCACTACATTTTTACGCATTACTATAGCTTGATTTGTGATTTTTTGTTTAATAATATATTGCCACATCGTTTGCTTTTTTTCTTCTGTCCATTTTAATTGCCTCATCATTTGTCTATGATGCAGCGCATGACCCGAGACCGGTTGAATCATACACTCTGGTAAATATTTTTGATTGCATAATAGAACTAGCACATTGTTTTTGGAAAGTTCTATCATTAACCTACTTGTCAATTTACAAGTTAAATCTTCAATTACTAATGCAAAAATATCTCTTAGTGGTATTTTTAATTCTTGGTCGGATTTTTTTACACGTAAGTTATCCAGTTGTAAAGACAATTGATCTACATTGGTTACATGAATAACACGCCACCCCAATTACATCACTCCCTATTTGTTAAATTCCCACTTTATTTTTTCAAATTGATTATAATACGCATTTCCAAGAACATCGAAATTAATTTTTTCGAAGGTTGTTATCGTTTTACCTATTGAAATTTTTATTCTATTATTTTTTATGTTATTTCTTTGACAATAATCTTTATAATCATAATTAACTTTATTCAATTCAATTATGTTACCAGTATCACTATTGACTCCTATTAGACGATAGTTACCATCATTAATTTTAATTACATCATTCTTATATAAACTAAATCGGAAACTATCAATTGAAGTGATCCCTTTCTTCTTCATTTTTTCACAATAGGCATGTTGATCAATGACGTATGCACCTTTTTCTTCTTTCAAATCATTAAATCTAATCGTTATAAACTTATACTTATTATCCTCATAAAAAACATCCATACGAAAAGGCTTTAATGATAAATTAACTACTTTTTTATTTTTTGGTTTGTACTTATTAGAAACATCATGGTGCTCTTTCAATTTATTACCATAGTATTTGATAGATTTAACAATTGGACCATTTCCTTTTTTGCTATATTTCTTAAGATACTCTCCTGTCTCTTGGTAATATTGATACAGTGGGTTTGTAGCTTCACTGTATTGTTGCATAATAGACTGTAAATTAGAAAATGTTTGCTTATCATGGTGATACATCAAAAGTTGATCAGGAGTTTTGCTCATTATTTTTTTTAATTTATCTTGATCCTTGTCGTATAAGTTGGTAATTTTGTTAACGACATATTCTTCATTATCTATCTTTCTCGTTGAATAAAGCGTGTCATTCATTAGTTGTCTATTCGGTTTTATATCTACCTTATGAGAATATTTATACTTAGCATATTGTTTAATCGCTTTTACCTTGTTCATCTTCTCTGTTAACGCTGCATCAAATTGTCCCTCAGACAAAATTTCACCTGTCTCTGAATCCACAACATGATCATCTGAGTAAAGTAAATTCTGTGTTTGAAACTCTTTTTTATTTTCGAAAATATGATTTGCCATTGCTACAATTAATGCATCTTCAGCATGATGCTTAAAGTCTGCACCTCTGTCCTTATTAAAGTCCCACAATTTTCTCAGGTAATTTGTAAAAGAACCGTTGATCGATTTTACTTTAACCGGCAGATGATGCGCCTCAAAAAACTGCTTCAATGTAGTTAAAATTTCTCTTGTTGTATAACGCGTGTCAACTAAATTACGGTTAATAAATTCCTTTTGAACGGAATATTTGTTAATATCTCTTTCCTCTAATAAATACTCTTTTTTCTTTCGTGGCATTTTCTCTTTTGACTTTGCCATTTGAAGCACATTTGCTTTGAACTTCTCATAACTAACTGTTGCTTTACTAGACTTAAAATATTGGAATGGAGTTAAGTTTCCCTTTTTCTGATTTTCCTCTTTTTTTACTAAAACCTTATTATTTTGTGAGTCATCAAAAGAAACAGATCTTGGTATCACATGGTCAATTTCGTAATTATATGGTTTGTAGACTAACTCTTCTAATTTAATCGGAGAAACAGAATACATACACAGTCCGTCTTGTAAATGCCAAAGACGCAACATTTGAAATAAACCTTTCGAGGCATCTATATCCATTGTTTCAAGTTTTTCTTTCACCTGTTCATTTAACACGCGATGTTTTTTCTGAATATTTTGTATAAACTTCTTTTTATCTTTACTATTTTTTTCACGAGCCAGTTCGACTACAATTTCTGTTGGTGTTCCATATTGTTTTATAATAGCGTTTACTACACGAATGGTTTGTTTAAAAGAACGCTTTACTACTGGTGATAAAATTAGGTCATCTATTTGATCAAAAGGGATATATTTATTATTTTCATAAGTAACCTTTTTAGGTTTATAGCCTTTTTGTGAGATTAACTCCATTTGATTTTTTGGTGTTTCCCACAAATCTTCAAGTAATAAATTAATCATCTTTAAACTTAAAGCATGGGTGCTACTGTAACTCATTTCACTTATTTGATCAATTGACTCTTCATCCACTGGTAAATTAAGCTTTACCAACTCTTTACACTTGTCTGTTTTGGTCTGATAAATTGTCACAATTTCAGCTATTTGGTCTAAAAGTTCTATAGAATCAAGCACCTCTGGCTTTTTGGTTATCTTTTTTATGTCATGGTAGATTGATAGTGTTGTAAATAATGGATTACCTTTCTTATCTATTCGAAAACCTTTTATATCATGTTCTGTGACATTTAATAGATTAGCAATTCTTTTCATCGTAACCTTTTGATATTTCTTGAATAGTTGGTTTACTATATCTATTTTTTCTTGCTTAGATAATTTTTCATCTTCATCACGGGAGATTGTAAGGTTATTAAGATCATTCAATAGGTTAAATAATTGAGCAGAATAAGATTCTTTTACTGCCCTTAACTCGTCTGGGAAATAACTACATTTACCGATCATATTTTCATACCATTTATGTATATCTTGATCCCATCCAAAAGGGCTACCTTTTCCAGGTCCTTCAAAATATTCTCTTCTTGTTTCTAAAAGTTCTATATATTTATTGATAAATTCATCTGTTATTTGAGAATGAAATGATTTTTGAGTTGTTAATAATTTGTTTGCTTCAGTTACATAATCGCTCGTTTTAAATCGATTTTCATGCCCACGAATGGCACCATGTGTTTCGAGGCGTTGTAATTGCAACTGACAAACAAACTGGTCTTGAAGTAGTTTTTTATTCTTGGTGATCTGTTCTATTGTAGAAAGTTCATTATTGCTAGAGGTATCATCTTCGGCAACATCAACATTGTGGATTCCTCTTCTTTTGCCTAGATGAAGTAATGCAATGGTAAGCTCTTCGAGAGAAAGTCTTTCTGATAACCCTTTAGCTCTGATATGATAAGGCTTTGTCGCTAAAGCTTGTGTAGGTAGTTCAGATTTCGACCAAATGTCAAAGGAGTCTAGGAGATCTTTTATTCTTTCTATACGATGTTTACGACGACGAAGTAGCCTGCGTGTCCCTATAAAAGAACGCCTACTCTCATTATTAGTTTTATCTGCTTCAGGAAATAATCTTACTCCAGCATCAATAATTGTTCGATTCTCATCAATAATCCCCCAACCAACAGAACCGATACCAATATCAAGGCCTAAAATATATGGTTTTCTACTTGAATTCATTTTCAAAACCTCCTGCATCTTTTTCCCTAGTATACAAGATATTTCAACTTTTTTCTACGTTTCTTTACAGTTATATACAAAAAAGTCATTTTCCTTTAAAGGAAAATGACTTTTTTCAGATCCAAAATGGATCAATTCCGGCACATAGCCTTATTTTAGTAGGTTCTGTGCTTTTTGGTAGTAATACAATCCGTCGATTGTACTGAGACAATTATAATTTACCATATTCGCCATTCTTTGTCAACAAAATATTACTACTTATTTTCCTTCAATTGTAATCATCGTCATTTGACTTTGATTTAAGAATCGAATTGGCAACCACGTTGTTCCAAGACCACTATCTACGTGTAAATATTTGTCATCACTCCATTGATACAATCCCTTATCTAGTGCTGGAAGATAACCTTGACCAGGAGCAACTAGCGCACCGATAAATGGCACTCTAATTTGACCACCATGCGTGTGACCTGAAAGAATTAAATCAATTGGTTCATTAGCTAAATGATGCGTTATATCCGGCACATGAGAAAGTAAAACTGTATAATTTTCATCCTGAGTATGAAACATTGCCGCGGAAAGATCATCATGTTCTGTTGCATAATCTGCAACACCTGCGAGTTGAATTACATTTTCATCTACCTCGATTGTTCTACTCGTATTATCTAGCATATGAATATCACGTGCTACTAAGCCAGTGAAAATTTCTACTGTTTTTTCATTTCCCCACTCATGGTTACCAGATACAAAGAAAATTTGATCATTAATTGATTGTAATTGTTCCACTAAATCAAACATCGCTGTGAAATCTGTTGTTTTTCTATCAATTAAATCTCCTGTTAATACAATAATATCTGGATGAAGGCTTTTTATTTCATCAATTAACAGTTTATTGTCTTTTCCAAAAATTTTATTATGTATATCACTTAATTGTAAGATCTTTAAGGATGCTTGGTTAGTTAACTTTTCTGTTTTAATTTTAATATGATTTACTTTAAATACATTGGTATCATGAAAAATTTTTAAACTTCCAGCAACTGCAACGAAAAGTCCTGCATACAGGAACATTCGTTTTTTTCTTTTTGACATGCTTCACCCTTCTTTCTAATTGTTAGCATTTAACAATAGTTTAGCATGATTTTCTTCACAATTATATAACTTATCAATAACACTTCCTTTCTGATGTAATCATATATATGTATAGACTTACTATCTATATAGAAGGGAGCTTGCATATTGACTTATTTATGGGGAGTTGACTCTGCTGCAACCGTTACATCTGATTTATACAATTGTGTTTTAAATAATTATGGAAAACCTGAATATTGGGGACGTTATCTTACACGAGTAGAAGGGGCAGCCGAGGGTTTAACAAAAGAGGAAGTTAATTTACTTCATAATAGTGGCACAAAAATCTTGCCGATTTATAGTAATTTCTCTTCGGCAACTGGATCAAGAAAAGGACGAACCGTTGCACAAAACGCTGTATTTCACGCAAAGCGATTGGGAATACCTAAAGGGACAATTCTATTTGCCAATGTAGAGAATTTTTTTGACGTTAATGCAAATTGGATAAGTAGTTATGTAGATACGTTATATCATACAGATTATAAACCAGGATTTTATCATGATCCTATTGAAGGCAATTTTTCAAAAGCTTACTGTCAAGCAATTAAGCAAAATAATGCTGTAGAAGTGCAAGCTGTATTATGGAGTGCAGAACCAGAATCAGGTATATCAAAAAGAATAGAAGCACCAACTTTTGCACCACGCAAACCTTCATGTAAGGCAAATGTTTGGGGATGGCAATACGGTAGAGACGCTAAGACATGTCCAATAGATACCAATCTAATTGACCAGCGTTTGTATCGTATGTTGTGGTAAACTACTGAAAAATATTTTGTGCTATGCTATTGTTGTATTAAAAAAGTCGACACCACTAAAGGTATCGACTTTTACTTGCTTATTGCAAGTGTCATGTACGTTTTGCGGCGAAAGACCGTTAAGTCCACGTAACGTTTAGCAGTAAAGCATATCTTTCGTCTTATGCAAAATAGCTCATCGCTCATTTACTATAGCACGATGTCTATTGATTAGTAAAGCTTTTTTAGCTATTTTTTACGGACATTGTGTAACCATGCTTTGTCCTGATCCATCATTTTTTTGGCAGCTGCAATTGTTAAAAATTGAATAATTATAATTGGAAGCCCCATAACCCCTGATAATACTTCTAATGGAGCAAGACCTCCGATTTGCATTAATATGAGTGCCATAATGGTAATAAGAGTAGCAATAATAATTCGAAGTTTCCTTGACGGTTCCGCTTTACTCATATCTTTTGTGCCTGTATAGGATGCGATCGTATATGTTGTTGAGTCCAATGTTGTTGTTAAAAATATCATCGCGACAATAATAAAAACAACAATTGCTATCGATGACAAGGGAAGCGTACGAAGAATTGCTGGAATAGCTGCCATGGCATCTTTCTCAACAATTGAAAGTACATCTACCGCACCATTTATATAACGATTAACCCCTAAGCCACCTAATACACCCGTTGCTATCCATGAAATCGCAGTAGGTGCCAACAAATAAGTTAAAATCATTTCTTTAATTGTTCTTCCGCGAGATATTTTGGCAGCAAATACACTATGAAGCATTGCCCAAGTAGCACTATAAGCAAACCAAAAAATGGTTTGACTTTCAATATACGTTTTACCTCCCACATCTACTGCATTCGTAAATAAAGACATGTTAAAGTAATTTGATAGTAAAAAACCAATACTATCTGTGAAATAGTTCAAAATAAAGATTCCAGGACCAGCTACCATAATAAACAAAGCAAATATACCTGCTAAATACATATTAAAGGTACTTAATCGTTTAATACCTTTTTCAACTCCCAAATAAGCACTAATTGAAAATAATGATACCCATACAACAGTAACAATTAATGTAATTGTGAAAGATTGTTCAATTTGAAACAACTCCGCTATATTATATGTAATAATCGGTGCTCCTAAACCTAAAGTTACAGCGGCTCCAGCTAAAATACTAACTAAAAAGATACTATCTAATATTTTCCCACCAATACCATCAATGAACGTATCTCCCAATAAAACACGACAAGCTTCTGATATTCGCATAAAGGGTTTTTTACGAACGTGCAAAATATAGCCTAAAGCTGGTGCAGCCATAACGAATATTGCAAACACCTGAAAACTCCACATGAACATACTATACGCATTTCCCCACAACAATGCCTCACTAGAACCTGATTCTACACCAAAAGGAGGATCAAGCGTAACATTTGCCCATTCCACCATCCCCGTTCGCATAATGGTGGAACCTAAACCCATCGCAATCAAAATCGACGCATATTCAAATAAATTGAAACGTGGTTTTTCATTTGGATCACCTAAAACAACATTACCATATCTTGAAAAAGACAAATATAGTCCAGCACCAACTAAGATAATTGCATACCAAATGTAGCCCCATGAAAATGTACTTACAACAGAATCAAAAACCTGATTTAGTAATTCCAATGATTTTGATTCATACATAGAAAATGGGATGCTTATTACTATTAAACTAATCATCGAAGGTATAAAAATGGAATAGTCAATTAAACTTGGATGCTTTCGTTTTTTCATTTTTCATCCTCCTGTAATAGATATAGATTGTAAGTATCATATAACTACCCCGACAAAATAATAAATAAACATAAGTTAGTGAAGTCAATCCCTTTGCACCAGTGTTGTTTATTAGGAAGGAAATTGCTAAAATAAGGTATGTGATTTTTGGATTCGAGGTGGAATTTTGGCTAAATTAAAAGGGATTGTTTTTATCATTCTATTGTTCGTTGCTTTTTGGTATTTCTATGGAGACACTTTTAAAGAAAATGGTTCAGAAGCTACTTTACATGAAATGCGAGAGGATGTTGTTACTTTAAAGGAAAGCCCTTTTGTAATTAATACGGTTGACACCATAAACCAGGGATATGAATTTCTTGTTGACCTCTTTTCCGACAAAATCGAAAACAATGATCCTTTAGATAAAGTTAAGATAGAAGAGCCCAACTTAGAAAAACCAGCCGAACAAACTTTTTCAATCTACAACATTGAAATTGGAGATGATCGTAACACTGTAGAATCACAGCTTGGAAAACCACAACGCGTTAGTAAAAATGAGTATGGTGTAGAGTGGATGACGTATCATGAAAATTACCATAACTTTATGATGATAGCTTATGACAAAAATGATCTGGTAGCCGGTTTATATACAAATCAGCCTCTATTAAGTTCAAAAGAAGAGCTTTCATTTGATAGTACAATGGATGACGTACTTGATCGATTAAACGAACCAGTATCTGGCATAAGAAAAGGATCAATTAATTATCTAATTGAAGGAAAAGATGAGTATGATACGTTTTTAATTGATAATAATTATGTAACGATTTTTTATGATATCCATGAAAATCATACAATCACTGCTGTTCAGATCATTCGTCAGCAGTTAGAAATGCAAAAATCTGCTTATTTCGCTGATCCAAGTAAAGCATTGCAGAAAGGATTAGAGTATCAATTATTTGATCTAACAAACGCTGCTCGAGTAGAGCATGATTTAGAGCCTTTAACTTGGGCTGAAGCTGCATTATCAACCGTTCGTGATCATAGCAAAGATATGGCAGAAAATAATTATTTTAGTCATACTAATTTAGATAAACAATCTCCTTTTGATCGTTTACAGGAGGATGGGATTGCCTTTCGAATAGCAGGTGAGAATTTAGCTACTGGACAACCAAGTAGTATTTATGCACATGAAGGATTGATGAATTCATTAGGGCATCGAAAAAATATTCTAAAGGGAGATTATCAATTATTAACCGTCGGGGTGGCTTTCAATAAAGACAACCAACCCTTTTATACCGAAAATTTTCTAACAAAATAGTGTGACACAGGGGGCTGACCCCTGTGTCACACTTAACGATGAATGGAACGTGCCATCATTGCTACAGTATGGCGTTCTCCTCTAATCGCTTTACTCATCGCAAATATATTCTCAACCGGTGCGACACCAGCATAGCTACCATCACCAATATGTTGTATATCAACGCCTAATATTTTGTTACGAATTGCAATTTCACGAACCGTTTCTGGCTCAGCACTTTCTTGACTCGTTCCTATCGCACTCATTACCAATGCTCCTTTTTTACGTGCTAATTTAACTGCTTGACGAACCTCGTCTTCTCCTAACCCCCACACGGTACCTACTGCTGGAATAAGAAGAACATCTGCCCCCTCATCTAAAAATGCACGGACACTTTCCAAATCAATCACAGATTCATTCACACCAGAACCATGCATCTTACCAGCAATCACCAAACCATCGAAATGCTTTTTAGCAAGCTTAATTGCTTTTGTGATTTCTGAGTTTGTTACACCGGTACCAGGATTTCCAGTTAAGCAGATAAAATCAAATCCTAGTTCATTTGCTCTTTCTAGGGTTTCTTTAGAGGCTATTCTACCTTTTGCAATTTCCTGTTTATCTTCTGCCATACTAGCCGCTTCATTAACTGGCTCTAAATTAATTCCAATCGGACGCCCAACATATTTTTTTAAATCATAAATAACCTTATCATTAGGAATCGCTGCATCCATTCTATTATAATCATACATACCTAATACGACAGGGTGATAGACATCAAATACATTTAGCAAAATAAGATCAGCCCCAAATGAACGAGCGACTTCTGCATTCGTAATACCAGGAAGTAACGGCTCACATGCAACAATGTTTTCACTTAAAACTGTTCTTCCTTCATTTGCTCTTATACTTTGCTTCAAATCCTCTGGAGAAAACTTCGCCACCTCTGATGCAGTTGCGCTTAATAAACGTTTGACCATTTTTTTCACTCCTATATGATTTTTGATATCTAACCGCTTTCATTTTCTAATTGTACATGGAATAGCTTCAAAGGTTAAAAGTCATAAGACTAATTATACCAAGATTACACTATTATGATTATCAGTAGCAAGAAAATCACCTCATTTTTATAGTATAAAATTATCAATCTTAGTAAGTATTCATTCTCGAGTTATATTGTGGTGGAAGTTTAATAAACTTAAATTTCCACAAAGGTAAAAACTATTTTCTCCCTCATGTTAGTAGTATGTGAAAAAAATGATACTCCAAATAAAAAAGAGTTAAAAGTCGAGAAAACTCAGAAATACATTTTATTAAACATAGACAGTCCAAAACAATTAATTTTCACGGTAAACATCAACTATAGCCAATGCATTCAAGCGTTTTAATATTGGAACACGACTAAGAGTAGATATGTTTATGTCCACCCTTATTCGTGTTGATATATAATCAAATACTTCCTTCAATCTATACTAGTTTACTAGTTAAAAGCGAATGACAACTGCTAATTGATTTTTTAAAAAATTCCGTTAAAGTAGTATAAGTAGGTTTTTTGAAATGAGGTTGTAAATAATGCAGGAAAATTTGACTTTACATAAGAAAAAACAAACGAAACGGCCACTTGTTTTAATTGCTTTAATTCTATCCATGTTTATGGCGGCAATTGAAGGAACAATTGTCGCTACAGCGATGCCTAATATTGTCGCAGATTTAGGTGGTTTTTCTTTGTACAGCTGGGTGTTTTCTGCTTTTTTATTAATGCAGGCAGTCACCACATTAATTTTCGGGAAACTTTCTGATTTATATGGTAGAAAACCAATATATGTATTTGGGATTGTTATTTTTCTAATTGGGTCAATTCTCTGTGGTTTAGCACCGACAATGACGCTACTTGTTTTCTTTCGGATCATCCAAGGTATTGGTGCTGGAGCGGTACAACCAGTTGTCGCAACGATGGTTGGAGACATGTATACGATGGAAGAGCGCGCAAAAGTACAAGGGTATTTAGCAAGTGTGTGGGGAATTTCCTCTGTTATTGGCCCTCTTTTTGGAGGTATCATTGTCAAATTCGTTGACTGGGCTTGGATTTTTTGGATCAATGTTCCGATAGGTATTCTCGGACTAGCGGGGGTTATTCTTTTCTTTCACGAAGAAATTTCAAAAGAGAAAAAATCAATTGATTATGGCGGAACTAGCCTCTTCTTTGTCTCCGTATCCGCTTTAATTATTGTTTTAGTACAAGGAGGAACTGCATGGGATTGGATTTCTGCTCCGATAATTAGCTTAGTTACCGTATTTATTGTAGGATTCATTTTATTTTTATGGCAGGAGTCTAGAACAGCAGCTCCAATGATGCCACTACATTTATGGAAAAACAAACTAATGACTACAGCTAACCTCATCACATTGCTATCCGGAATGATTATTCTAGGTCTATCTAGCTTTTTACCTACTTATGTACAAGGAGTGATGGGTTATTCACCTATCATTGCTGGATTCACATTAAGTACCATGTCAATTGGGTGGCCAATATCTTCTACTACAGCTGGTCATTTAGTACTTAAAATCGGCTTCCGTCCTACTGCAATATTGGGTGGTGTTGCTTTACTTTTAGGTGGAGTACTATTTATGTTTTTAGAACCAACTCACGGACCAATTTATGTTGGGTTGAGCTCTTTTGTTATTGGTGTAGGGATGGGACTAACAAGTACAACATTTATTGTAGCGATTCAAAATAGTGTGGATTGGAAAACACGAGGATCTGCTACATCTTTAAATATGTTTATGCGAATCATTGGTAGTGCTACAGGAGCAGCAATTCTTGGTGGGGTATTGAATCAGCGAATGAATCAGCTACTATCAAATAAAGGTGAATCATTAACTCTGGCGAATACGGACATGCTATTGGATGAAACAGCTCGAAATCGGCTGGAACCGAATGCTTTAGCACTCATGCAAGAAACATTGGCACAAGCAATGGACGCTGTTTTTATTGGTTTGTTTATTCTAGGACTTATTGCATTTCTTTTAAGCCTTTTCTTTCCTGAAATTGAGCATAAAAAGAACAAATAAGATTATTTGATTAGGAGTGTTTTCATTGAAGTCAATGCGATTTACTACTACAACGATGGAGACGTTCCAATGGTTACTATTTTTATTAGCTAGTTCTGTGGCAATGCCTATCGTTATTGGTGCTGTTTTTCACCTTAGCGGTACAGATTTAACAGGACTGATGCAGCGCACGTTTTTCACAGTCGGAATCGCTTCATTATTACAAGCATTAATCGGATATCGCCTGCCAATTATGGAAGGTCCAGCTGGCATATGGGTAAGTATTTTTACGGTAATGGCTGCAACTGGGTCATCGTTAACAGGAACGTTGCAAACATTACAATCTATGATGATCGTTACTGGGTTATTTATGTTTTTATTAGGTATAACAAAAATAGCCCGACGCATGTTACCGATTTTCACCCCTTTAGTAACCGGAACATTTTTCTTCTTGCTGACCGTTCAATTAAGTGCAACCTTTTTAGAAGGGATGCTTGGTTTACAAGGAAGTACACAAACGATACAAATAAAAGAAGCAATCATTGCATTTATTACCTTTTTTATCGTCCTAGGGTTATCAGTTTTTGCAAAAGGTTGGTTAAGTAATTATGCTGTTTTTATTGGGATTTTAATTGGATGGATAACGTTCTTCCTCATTATCGGTGGAGAAGGTGTAACACAAGAAGTTCCGTGGTTCTCACTACCTGAATCGTTTGCATTCGGATTACCTACGTTTGATCTAAGTGTCATTCCTATTGCTCTCATAACTGCAATTATTTCAATATCTAATGTTGTTGCCTCTGTTGTAGCAACAACTCAAACAATTGGGTTAAAAGAAACCGATCAGGACATACGTGTGAATAGCGGTACAACTCTTTCTGGTATCAATCATGGGATAGCTGGACTTTTCTCTACTATTGCCAATGTCCCATTAGCAACATCATCTGGCTTCATCGCATTAACTGGACAAAAAAGAAAAATACCCTTTGTATACGCAACAATTATTTTAATTATTATTGCCTTTTTCCCACCATTGGTTACTTTTATCGCAACAATCCCTGCTCCTGTTGCGAATGCAGCATTAATGGCATCCTTTGTGCAACTCGTTGGGTTAGCCATTAAAAATATGACACTTACAGAACTAGATCAACGAAAAATTACGATTGTAGGTGTCGCTTACCTTGTTGGTATGGGAACGATGTTTTTACCTGCTAATGTATTCAATGGATTACCTTCTATTATTCAAAATATCATGAGCAACGGATTACTAGTAGGAACTGGTTTAGTCATTCTTTTGGAACAATTATGGCGCGAACAAAGAAACAGCTGTGTCGAATAGCTTTCGGTTGAGCTGTTTCTATCCATTATTAAATTCCACTAACTAATTTATCGTCCTATCTTATTTCTACAAATACACGACTCAATATGATCATTTACCATTCCACTCGCTTGCATAAATGCATAGCATATCGTTGATCCAACAAATTTAAAGCCTTTTCTTTTTAAGTCTTTACTCATTTGATCACTAATAGCTGTTGTTGCTGGTACTTCTCCAATAGTTGTCCACTGATTAATTATTGGTTCACCATCAACAAACTGCCATATATAGGACGAAAATGAACTGAATTCCTCTTTTATAGTTAAAAAAGCTTTAGCATTCGTAATAGTAGATCGGATTTTCAATTTATTTCGAATAATTCCAGGATCCTGGAGCAATTGTTCCACTTTTTGTTCGGAATAATGGGCAATTTTAGTGGGATCAAACTGGTCAAAAACTTTTTGATAATGCGCTCGTTTCTTCAACACCGTATACCAACTAAGTCCAGCTTGAGCACCTTCTAGGATGAGCAATTCAAATAACTTCTTTTCATCATATTCGGGTATACCCCACTCATGATCATGATAGTTAATGTATAAAGGATCATCATTGACCCAATCACAACGTTTCATTATAATACGCCCTCCCGTCACAATTCTACTCCATGCTCTTCTTGCAATTTTCGATATACTTCCTTCAATTTCGGTTTTTTACCGATAATTGTTCGAACTTGTTGTGCTAAATAAAGTAATTCCTTATTCTGTTCTTCTATTGGTCTATTTTTTTCTGATTGGTATGTATCATATAGCGTATGATCTAGTAGTTGAAGAATGGATCGCTGTGTTTTTACAGCTTGCAATAGTAATTGTTCTTTGGTTTCAGCTTGCTTATCTTCACTCATATCTCCGTCCTCCATACTTTAAAATTCAACTATTTTTGAATCACATAACTTGTTATTTTGTTTATTTTATCAGCATCATTTTCAGCTAATTGATAGATATCACAAAAACCATACGTTTTTAGTTCATTTAATCTCGTAGTCACTTCAATGATTCCATTAACTACTGCTTCTGCACCGTCTATGATGATGTGTTCCATTTTCAATTTATATGCCATTGTTTGATCCATTCCAGCGAGGGCTTCAATGAGTGCATCTCTGCCGTAAATCGTATCATTACCAATCATTTCCCATGTCACATCAGCTGTGACACTTTCTAAAATATGTGTGATATTTCCGTGCATTAACGCTTCATTAAACTCCCTAAAAAATGCATGCTTATTCATTCAAATCCTCCTGCATCTATTTGTATTTAGTATAGCATATTGTTTTTTACGATTAATCGATTTACACTTGTTTAATCGATTCAAAAAGCAGCCAAAGTACTTGTTCATTTAGCTGCTAACGGTTTAATTATAAAACTAATTACATTATTACATAAATGGATGTTTTCCCCATATATCCCAAGGATAATTATTTGGTGGAGTCGATGTCTGTAAAACCTCCTCAACCTTAACTGGATGATTGAAAGTCAATTGATGTGACCATAAAGCAATCTGTTGTCCAATCTTATTTACCTTTGAACCATATTTTTGATCACCATATAAAGGATAACCTCTAGATGCAAATTGCACTCTAATTTGATGAGGCCTTCCTGTTTGTAAATTAATCTTTACTAAGCTCAGTCCGTCTGCTATTGCTAAAACGTGATAATCTAGTATCGCCTTTTTCGCTTTTGCTTCTGTTTTTCTTGCAACACGTACTTGATTCTTCTTGTGATCTTTTACTAAATAGTCTTGCCACTCTCCTGCTTTTTGTTCTATTTCACCTCGAACAACAGCAAGATATTGTTTTCTCATTTCATGTTTTCTTATTTTGTCTGCCATACGAGATGCAGCTTTAGATGTTTTCGCGAACACCATTGCTCCACCTACTGGGCGATCTAGGCGATGTAATAATGCCAAATATACGTTTCCAAGCTTATCATATCGAATTTTTATATCTTGCTTTAACATCGTTAATAAGTCGAGATCCCTAGATTGATCCTCCTGAACAGGTATATTGACTGGTTTTTCTACAATTAATAAATGATTATCTTCGTACAATATTGGAATATCCATAAAATTTCTCCTCTTTCAATGTTCCTTACAAGAATAGCATAACATTATAGCATGAACAAAATTATTTTCTCTTATAAATATAAACACCAATTAGCGCAATAAATGCTAATCCAAGTACAACGTAGAGAATATTAGAATACGTATCCATATACGTAACAATCTCATTCCAAGACGCTCCAACATATGCACCTAGGCCAACCAATACTGTATTCCATAGCAATGTGCCAATTGTTGTTAACAATAAAAAAGGAATAAATCGCATTTTTGCTAGTCCAGCTGGTACAGAAATCAAACTTCTTATAAGTGGTATAAAGCGACAAATAAAAACACTCCAAGCCCCATATTTATTGAACCAATGTATCGCACGGTCAACATCATTTTGTTCTAAACGTAGATAGTGACCACGTTTAGCTACAAATTTCTTAAGCGTTGCTGTGGATATAGACGCTCCAACAACATAAAGTACGACAGCACCAAATACTGAACCGAGTGTCGAAGCTATTACAACACCGAACATAGTTAGTGATGTTGTCGTTGTTAAAAAACCCCCAAATGTTAATATAACTTCAGATGGAATTGGTGGAAAAATATTTTCTACAGCGATTAAAAATATAATTCCGATATAACCATAATTATTCATAATTTCAAGTAACCAATCTTGCATTTATCTTCATCCTATCTTTGATTCAATCTCTTTATATTTAAATTAAGAAAACTAAATGTATATGTAAATCTGACAAACTATCCTGTTATTCTACTAACAAATCTACTCCAGTTACATTATGCGTTTTAAGTGAAATTCATGCAAGACAAACATTATGATAAATTACCTATGCCTATTAAGTTTTACGTATGTATGAGCATATATTTTTATTTCTTAGTACGGTTATGGCATGATAATAATTAAGTCTTGATTACTTGCTGAGTATATTCACATTATTTTCAAAACATAGTAATCAAAAAATGGGGGTTTTGTTATGATGAAAATAGAAGTATGGTCTGATTTTGTTTGTCCGTTTTGTTATATTGGAAAACGAAGATTAGAAAAAGCACTAGATAATTTCGAACATCGTGAAAACGTTGAAGTAGAATATAAAAGTTTTGAATTAGATCCTAATTCACCAGTGAATAGTGAAAAAACGATTCACGAAGCAATAGCTGAAAAATACAACATGTCTCTAGACGAAGCAAAAAAAACAAATGAAAATATTGGTAACCAGGCAAAAACGGTAGGATTAACTTATCATTTTGATAATATGATACCAACCAACACCTTTATGGCTCATCGTCTAGTTAAATTTGCCAAAAAATTCAATAAGGATACTGCCATAACAGAACAGCTACTACATGGTTATTTTACTGAAAATATAAATCTTGGCGATCACGATACATTAGCAAACATTGCTGAGTCTGTTGGTTTAGATCGAGAGCAATCACTTGAAATCTTACATGATGAAAATGCATATGCCAAAGAAGTTCGTGACGATGAAGCATTAGCTAAAAAGTATGGTGTTTCTGGTGTCCCTTTCTTTATAATCAATTCAAAATATGCAATTTCTGGAGCACAGCCATTAGAAACATTTACATCTGCTTTAGAAAAAGTATGGGCCGAAGAAAAACCGCAATTTGAAAATCTTTCATCTACAGACAACGGTGTCTGCACAGATGACTCTTGTAATGTCTAAAGTTTTTTACGAGCTTGATAAGAAAATAAATACTAAATATTAAAAACCGAACGATCATTCCGTTCGGTTTCTCTTGTTTAAACCATTCATTTATAAGCTCCCTTGTAATGCTTGATATATCTCCCGTTTCCATTGTAAAAACTCATCTGTCAGAAATAGATTTTGATCACGTGGTCTAGCAAATGGCAGCATATATTCTTCTACTATCGTTGCTGGTTTTTTTGACAAAACAAGAATTCGATCAGATAAATATAGTGCTTCTTCAATATTATGTGTGACAAACAGAATCGATTTTTTGTTTTCTTCCCAAATCTTTAACAACCATTGCTGCATTTCTAATCGTGTAAATTCATCTAATGCTGAAAAAGGCTCATCCAAACAGATAAACTTTTGTGGACTAAGCAATGCTCTCACGAAAGCGACACGCTGACGCATTCCACCAGATAACTGATGTGGATATGCATGTTCATACCCTTGTAGCCCTGCTTTTCCCAACATATACCGAGCCTTATCGTTATCTACCTCACCACTAATTTCTGAGCCTAACACTACATTTTTAAGTACCGTACGCCATGGCAGTAAAGAAGGTGATTGTGGCGTGTAGCTTATCGCCCCACGTTTGCCCGTGATCTCTTCTTGATCAAGGATGAATGTACCATCATCCGGTTGAAGCATCCCACCAATTAAATGAAAAAGTGTACTTTTCCCGCTTCCAGAAGGCCCTAAAATAGTGACAAATTCTCCTTCTTTCACGGTAAAAGAAAGACCTGCTAATATCTTTTTCCCATTAAATGTTTTCGCAATGTTTGTTGCTACTAATTCACCCATTAACGTGCCTCCCACCTTTTAACATGACTTTTTCAAGTATTAATATTACGGCAAAAAAGACTAAGCATAGTACCATAATAAAACCAATCGCTACAAATACACGATCTGTTCGAAACGATGATTGCGCCAACGTCATATAGACACCAATACCTTTATTCGCACCAAGCCATTCAGATATAACTGCTCCCATTACACTATATGTAGCAGATATCTTTAATCCGGAAAAGATGGCAGGTAATGCATGCGGGAATTCTAGTTTAAGAAAGCGTTGTCCTTTTGTTGCACCTGCCATTTGCATATAATGTATGAGTTCAGATGATGTTTGTCGAAATCCGTCCAACGTTGCTACTACAATAGGAAAAAAACAAACGAGTGTAATAATGATCAGTTTAGGCAAAACCCCAAAACCAAACCAAATGACAAGTAATGGTGCCAGAACAATAATAGGAATGTTCTGAGAAAGAATGAGTAATGGGTAAACCGCTTGTCTAACAACCGGTAATAAGTGTAAAGCCATCGCGACGATCAATCCAACACTAACACCAATTATCAAACCACCGATAGACAAATAAGTTGTTGATACAAGGTGATAGGTATATGAATCCCAACCGTTGATTGCTTCATTTAGAATAACTGTTGGTGCTGGCAATAGCCATCTAGGAATAGAAAATAACTGACTGCTCCATTGCCAAATAAACAAAATTACGATAATAACAAATATTGGACTATAGCGTCTTACTATTTTTTTCATAAATAAAATGCGAATCTGTATCAATATAAGAAACAGATTCGCCATTCCTCCAATCTTAATGATACTTTTCTGTTAATCGATCCATAGACGTACCATCGGGTTTGTAGAATACTTTCACCTGTGAAATTACACTTAAACTCCCTAGCTCAATCATTTTTCGATTCATTTGTTCTATAACAGCGAATAATTTTGTTAATTGCCCTTCCATTGTTGTTTCTAATGGATGTACCTCATATTTCACTCCAGAATCGTCAATTACAGCAATTGCTGCATCAACAAGTGGAATCGTATCTCCACCATTTTTTAACTTTGGAATAATTTGAATACTAACTAATGCATTGGCCATACTGCTCATTCCTTTCCGAGTTCTTTATTTATCTTCAGGTAAGAATTGATTGGTGAATGCTGATTCAGCGTCTAATTCTCCGTCTAACAATTCATTCTCATACATCCAGTTCGCATAATCCTGCCAAACTTCCACATCCTGTATGCCCCATTTTTTTGCATCTGCTTGATACTTAGGTGACAACCATTTTTGACTTGCCTTAACTAACTCGTCATCTAAGTCAGGTACAGATTCTATTAAAATATCAGCTGCTTTTTCAGGGTTATCAATTGCGAATTGATAGCCTTTTGAAACAGCACGAATAAATTTTTCAATCGTTTTTGGATTCTCTTGAATCATTGTCTCATTAGATGTAATTACAGGGGTATAATAATCTAGTTTATCCGAATAATCCGTTAAATACTGCATGTTTAGTTCCATTCCACGCAATTCAGCTTCTACACCAGTCCAGCCATAATAGATCCATGAAAAATCGATATCACGCTTTACCGAAGTAAAGAAATCTGTATTGCCCACATTAATAATATTAACATCCTCAACACTAGCGTTTTCTTGTTTCATTAATGAATCAAGCACTGCAGATTCTACTGGCGCACCCCAACCTCCATAGGTTTTACCAACGTAGTCAGCTGGCGACGTTATATTTTTATCAGCTGGTGATGCAAATCCAGATGTATTATGATGAATAATCGCCGCAATGGAAACAATAGGAATATCTTGTGTTCGAGCTTCTGTTATTTGTTCTTGTGCGCTAATACCAAATGCTGCTTTTCCTGATGCGACTACTTGATTTGCACCTGTTTCACCTGGTAATGCAATTTCCACCTCTAATCCTTCTTCTTCAAAATAGCCCTTTTCTTGTGCAACGTAAAAACCAGTATGATTCGTATTTGGCGTCCAATCTAGCACCAATTTCACTTTTTCTAATGATTCATCTGTTACTTCTTCTTGATTTTCCTCACTCGCACACCCCGTAATAAAAAATAAAACACTGATAGCTAACAAACTCCATTTCTTTAACATAAATAATTCCCCCCTTAAGTTATTTTTAGAGGAACATACAACACGAAACAAAAAAGCACGCTAAGCGAGAGCTATAGCGTGCATACCTTATCATATCAATGATGATTTACGTGTCCAGATATGTTCCCTACGCTGGTCTCAGCCAGATCAGGTTCCAAGGGTCAGTATCTTCTGGATACAATCTCAACCGGCAACACCGGTCCCCCCACATGAAACAACCTATTCAATTTTCTACACTATCCACTTTGCCATAGGTAGAATTTAATTGCAAGTATTATTTATTTGGATAAATGCATTCTTTATATCTACTACAAAATATATATTGATTGTTCGCTGTAATCCATGCTTTTTACTCGACTAATTCAGATTGAACATAATAATACAATAGTTTTTCTGTTTCGACTAGCGCATCTTCATGAGTGCGCTCATACGCATGTGAGGAGTCAATGCCTGGTCCAATTAAACCATGGACGATATCATGACCCGCTTTTATCGCAGCAGAGGCATCAGAACCATAATGTGGATAAATATCTAATTTGTATCCAATTTGATTTTTTTCACACAACTCCACTAAATGTTTTCTAAGCCCATAATGGTATGGTCCACTTGAATCTTTTGCACAAATCGAAACAGTATATTCATCTGTCTGCTGTCCATCACCGATTGCTCCCATGTCTACAGCTAAATATTCCACAGTTTCTGGTGTAATATTAGAATTGCCTCCATATCCTATTTCCTCATTATTTGAAATAAGAAAATGTGTCGTATATGGTAGTAAAATATTTTCTAGTTTGATTCTTTTCAATAATTGAATGAGTATAGCAACACTTGCCTTATCATCTAAATGTCTTGATTTAATAAATCCGGCATCAGTTAATTGTACACGAGGATCGAAGGAAACAAAATCGCCAACTTCAATACCAAGCGCACGTACATCTTCTTCATTTTTTACTTTTTCATCTAAACGAACTTCCATATTTAATTGGTTTCTTTCTGCACTTCCAGCATTTTTATAAACATGGACAGAAGTTTGATGCATTAAAATAGTACCCGTAATTACTGTATCGTTAGCTGTTTCAATCTTACAATACTCTCCTTCAATTGAAGGATAAACAAATCCACCGATTAAATCTAACTTCAATCGACCGTTGGATTTGATTTCTTTCACCATCGCACCTAACGTGTCTACATGTGCGGTTAACATTCGATGTTGTGTTTCATTTTGTCCGGGTACCGTTGCAATTAATCCGCCTTTTCTATTCTTTGTTGATTTCACCCCTATTTCATCCAGTAAACTTTTCACGTGTTGTATCACTTGATTTGTGTTTCCAGATGGACTTGGTATAGACACTAAATCCTTAATAAGTTGTTTTGTTTCCTTAACATTTGGATCATTCGTCATCAATGATTCTCCTCTTTTATTAGCATTGTTGTTTTTATATGTGTATAAAGCTATTTTGACCTATCTTTCTATTTTAGCGTTATTCCTATTCACCGACAACCACCCTCCTTAGCAAAATTTGTGCATAAATCTATATCGTTTTGTTGTAGATGCCTCTACTGTAATTTTGTAAACCTTGCTACGATAAGGGTATTAAAAACATATATTTATTAGGAGGATGATACATGGATAATAAGATGCATCTTGCTAATTTCAAAGTTGTAAAACAAATGAAAAAAACAAATGAAATTCCAAAAGGTGTGAAGATGATACAAGCTCCTGACATTTGGAAAGAAACAAAAGGGGAAGGTGTAACCATTGCTATTCTAGATACTGGATGTGATACAAAACATATTGAGTTGTCCAACCGAATTATTGGCGGTAAAAATTTCACTACAGATGATGGAGGAAATGCAAAGATTTTTGAGGATTACAACGGACACGGGACACATGTGGCTGGCACAATTGCAGCTAGTTTAAATCATAGAGGGGTTGTAGGTGTGTCTCCAAAAGTAAATCTATTAATCGTAAAAGTGCTCGATAAAGATGGTAATGGTGAATATGACTGGATCATTAAAGGAATTAAATATGCTACAGCACAACAGGTAGACATTATTTCCATGTCTTTAGGAGGTGCAGATGACTTACCTGCATTACACAAAGTAATTAAAAAAGCTGTCTTACACCATGACATCCCCATTGTCTGTGCAGCAGGGAATGACGGAGATGGAAACCAACAGACAAATGAATTTTCTTATCCCGCTTATTATAATGAAGTTATTAGCGTAGGTGCTATTGACTCGGAGCATCGATCCTCTCGTTTTACCAACTCAAACAGTAACATAGATTTAGTTGCCCCTGGGGAAGACATTACATCTACGTATTTAAATGGTGGGTACGCCATATTAAGTGGAACATCAATGGCTGCCCCCCACGTAACAGGCGCATTAGCACTAATAAAAAACGTAACAACGAGGCAGTTTGAACGTGAATTAACAGAAACTGAGCTTTACGCACAATTAATTAGACGTACCATTCCACTAGGTTTTAATACAAAATTTGAAGGAAATGGACTTATTTATCTTACTTTATTGGACTCCCTATCAACTACCTTCGACAACTTAACCATGCGTGCATATCGTTTATAATACCTCAGACACATAAGATAAAATCATCTGTATACCATGATTTTGTCTTACTACATATCATACAGCATGTTTAGCATTTTTTATCAATTGTTTGAAATGATTCTACTTTTCCTCTGTTTCTTGTTATACTTATCATTAACAATCTGATAAGAAAGAAGGGTTGATTATGCAGCAACTCAATTTTGAGAATGCTTGGAATCGTACAATTAGTAATCAGGATAAACAATTGATTCATCATACATTTACTCATACCTGTGAAGAAAATGTAGCCCCAATACATTTTATAACGTTGAGAGAAGCGATTAACCATAAAGGGGAATATTTAATTATGACTTTAATTCATAATTTTTCAACTATGCCTTTCATGTTTTCTGACACAACCGTATATTATTTGGAAAAAGAACAGGTGATCGCTAAGCAACGTTTTTCTTTTCCACAATTAGTCATTAAAGAAAAAACAAGCATGCCTTGGACATTTATTTTCCAAGAAAATAATTTCATTCATACGCCAACTTTAGAAGATATCGCTTTAACGATTTATCCAAAGTAATATATAGCTATAAATAGCCTAAGGCATACCATCATTTCTCACTTGAAAACACAAATGATTATTTTAATGTAGTAGAACAAACACCTAAAAATATATCGGGAATTCAGTTAATCTTCATCTTTAACATCAATATCTTCAGGAATCGGTTCGCTTAAAAATTCTTGCACCTGTTGTTTATACCGCTCTATCTGTTTAAAATGTTCATTAAACTGGTCTTTATTAATTAAATAATTATCTCCATCATGGATCGCACGAATGCGCTGTTGGAAAATTAACTGCCTAACCTCTTTTTCTGTTATGCCTAAATAATCTGCTGCTTCACTTATTGTTAAATACATGCACATCATCCCTTCACGAGCTCATAAAATGCGTTCGGTACTTCCACTTTAAATTCCAACGTTTTATTTGTTATTGGGTGTTTAAATGCAAGAACATTTGCGTGTAAAGCTAGTCGTCCAATCAGGTTAGTTGCTGCACCATATTTTTTGTCACCTACAACCGGTGTGTTCATCTGTTCCATCTGCACACGAATCTGGTTTTTTCTACCTGTATCTAGTTCTAGCTCTAATAAGGTGTATTTTTTATTTGCATCTAGTTTTTTAATATGTGTTATTGCCTTTTGCCCACCATTATCTTTTGCTGAAGCATACATTTTATGTGTCTTTGTTTCTTTCAACCAGGAGACAAGCGTTTGCTGTTGCTTAGTTATATGGCCTTCAACCACTGCAACATACGTTCTTTTTTGGACTACTTGCTTCCAATGATCCTGCAAGCTCCTTTTCACCTTTTCAGTTTTAGCAAATACCATTACACCAGACGTATCTCGATCCAAACGATGAACGATAAAAACCCGATTTTTTGGATGCTGCATTTTCACATGTTCCATTAGTTGATGATATGCTGTTTGTTGTTTTTCTTTAGATGAAGCGATAGATAATAATCCAGCATCCTTGTTGATAACGATCATATCGTCATCTTCGTATAATATGGCAATTCCTTTATTTTTATTATTAGGAGCAGCATGCTTTAAAATGGTAACTGTCACTCCTGGAACGAGCTTCCTATTAAATTGAGTTTCTACTTGATCACTTACAAGGACTTGACCTCTTGCTAGCATAGATTTTGTTCGGTTTCTCCCTTGATCGAGCTTTTGTAATAGAAAGAGTAATAATTCATTCTCTTCTTGGACTTGAAAAATATATTGGTCCTTGCTTCGTTTCTTTGTCATGTATGATTGACACTCCGATCCATTTCATTACCTTTATTATGCTATGTAAAAAACGCCATTACAAGAGTAAAGGCGCTTATCTCCGTATTAATTTAGATGCATTCTAACTTTATTTCTTCTGTCAATAAAATAATAAATGAGAACTAAGAGCAAGAAGAAACAAATCGTAATATACCACGGAAATGCAGAAATTGCTTCTCCAAATGCAGTATAGATGATAGCCGGTGCTAGTAAGCCTAGAATAGAATAATACATATATTCTCTTATATTAGCTGTCATTTCCATCAAATAAAAAGATAGTAAATGAAAATGAACGAATGGCATTACGCGTAATACCATAACCTGTGAAACAGAAATTGTTCGATCTTGAAACATCTTCTCTTTTAACTTAGCAATGTTTTCATGCAACCTTGGAAGACGAAACACAACTTTATAAGATATCAGACTCATTAAAGATAAACCAATTAATGAAAGGATTGCACCCTGTACAAAGCCAAAAACGACTCCACCTACTACACAAATAACGATTACGGGAATGAATAAAATAGGTCGAATAATGTGTAATACCACAAATAAGGCCGGCGCAAACCATCCAGCATGATCGATAAATGCTTCAATTGATTGATTAACTTGAACCATGCAATTATTCCCTCCTCGTATTTTCAATGAAACAGTATATGCATTTTTATCCTTTTTGTACATGATAGGTGTTTAGATAGGAAGGTCTAGGGAAAATATCTGGACGCTTTTGATCAATCCCATCTTCCGTTCTTCTTTTTTCGTGCGCTTGTTTGTATGCTTTTGACTCTTGCCAGTTCGTGAAATCTTGTTCAGATTGCCAAAAGGTTATGATAACATACGTATCAGAATTTAGCGGCCGACAAACTCGAATAGCAATAAAACCTGCTTCCTCTTCAATTTTACGTGCTCGATTAAGAAAACGAGCCTCAAATTGATCTCTTCCCTCTTCGGCAACTGGAATGTGGTTACACACAACATACATTTCTTCATCATAAGCTATAGGCAATTCACCGTCAATCACCTTATATTTCATGAACTCTTCCGATATTTTTTGGTCAAGCACATCTTTAGTTGTTTCTAGCATGTAGACTTTTTTATTTTGTTGTATTAAACATAGGCGTTGTTGGTTTATTTGATCGGTAAAATTATTATAAAAAAAATAAATATACATACAAGTTCTCCTTTGTTTCATTAGATTATTTAAGGACATTCTATATGAATTTCCAAACAAAATAAAATATTTCTTGCTATGAAACGCGTTTCATCATATAGAATAAAAAAAATTGCTTACATATTCTTTGGCGTGATACCATACTGTTGGTAGCGTAACAGTAATATGTAAGCTTTTTTTAGTAAGTATATATTGAATGAATCAGCTTTATTACTAAAAAATAAAAAAAAGCTATAACCACTTTTCTGGACATAGCTGTTTCTATTTATTTATTTTAGTTACGATATCAATTATTTATTAAACTTACCAGAATAATAATAATCGCACAAATCGGATATATCATAAATAATAACATTCTACGCTTAATAAAAAATAGTAGCAATACCGCATTACTGATTACTATTATAATAGATGTAGATGATGATAAGATTAGCGGACGATTATATACGATCATATCTCTAACGATTACTACGGTCATAATAACTGCCAATGCTGTAAGCAACAATAATAGTACCTTTTTAACAGAAGATGTTTCAATGGTCTTCATTTTAATCACCACCTTTTTTTGTGAAAAATAACAAATGTGGTTGTTTTGAAAAAAACAATGTATATACTATATATATGAGATGTTTATACGGTATTGCAAAGGAGTATTTATATGACGACATGCAATAATTGCTCATCAAAAATAAACTATAAAACTAAAATGAAATTACAAAGAAAAAATATCTTTGAAATAACCTGTCCGAATTGCAACGCTACGTTAAAAGCAACTCGTGGCAGCTTAGCCTTTTATTTATTGGTTTTAGTTTTGTCAATATTGTTCTTAACTAATTTACCATTCAATTTTTGGGATAGAGTTATACTAACAGTCAGTTGGTTCTTACTACTATTCAATTTTTCACCTTTTCTCTTAAGGCACAAAATAGAAACCGATTAACTCTATTAACTTTGTGCTTTTCGAGAGTAGAAATAGATCATTGCTACAAAAAAACTTCCTCTGCAGCATAGTCTTTTAGATAAAGTCTATGCTGCAGAGGAAGTTTTTTTCTTCATCACGTTGATTTTCATAATGTCTCGTACTGGGATTGAACCAGTGACCCCTTGCCTGTCAAGCAAGTGCTCTCCCGCTGAGCTAACGAGACACGTTATTATTTTGATAGCACTATTATCATAATCATCTATGTAGTAGTTGTCAATAGGGTTTGTAAACAAATTGTCATCTATCTGTTATAAACCTAGCTAAACTTGTTTGTTTAACCAAATTCTTTATACAGAATATATTACCAGCAATTTCTTTAGCCATTGTGTGTTCTATCTTCCTAACAATCTTCCATTTTTTATATAATGAAAGGAGATGTTACAACTGATAGCCTTTAAGTAGACTCATAGATTACAAGGAGGGCTATCATGAAAAGCATTAAAAAAATTGGATTAACTATCGGTCTATCTTTTACGATATTTTTAACACCATCTATTGCAAGCGCAGCTACTCATACCGTTCAAAGCGGTGATTCTTTATGGAAAATAGCTAATCATTATGGTGTATCTTTAACTACCCTGCAACAAACAAATCATTTAAAAGGAACAACGATCTACCCAGGACAAAAACTATCATTGCCAACTAACATTTCTAATCAAGAAATGGATTTATTAGCACGACTTGTTCATGCAGAAGCAAAAGGAGAACCATACGCTGGTAAGGTTGCTGTTGCAACTGTAGTGCTAAATCGAGTGGATCATCATAATTTCCCTAATACGATAAAAGGAGTTATTTACGAACGCTCATCAGGTGGATACTATGCATTTACACCAATTAAAAACGGTGCCATCAATCAACCTGCTGACCATTCTTCTAAACGTGCTGTTCAAGAAGCACTGGCATTCCGAGGACAAGGACAAGGTTCAATTTATTTTTACAACCCAAGAACTGCGAAAAGTGACTGGATATTATCAAGAAAAGTAACGATTACGATTGGTAATCATCGTTTCGCTAAATAAGATTTAAAAGGCCCATTAGACTGTAGAACTTCTATACTATCAAGCATAATATAGAAGTTCTTAAACAACGCTAATGTGCTTTTTTAGTATAGTCTGGTATAAATGACCTCGTATTTATTATCTCTGGTTCTCTGTCAAATGTGATAATGTTAATTAAATACTTTTTAGTAGACACTCTTGACCTGTTATGTCCTCTATGTGTTTGATAAATCCATTTTTTCGATCATTCTTAACCTGTTTTGACCTCAAAATGTTTGATAAATCCATTTTTTCGAACACTCTTAACCTGTTTTGACCTCAAAATGTTTGATAAATCCATTTTTTCGATCATTCTTAACCTGTTTTGACCTCAAAATGTTCGATAAATCCATTTTTTCGATCATTCTTAGCCTGTTTTGACCTCAAAATGTTCGATAAATCCATTTTTTCGAACACTCTTAACCTGTTTTACGCCGCAAGTGTTCGATAAAACATGTTTTACGAACATTTTCGCGTTATTATTTTATGCAAGTGTAGGGTAAATCCAATTCAACCTACAATTCAACACCATTTTTTATCAAAAATGCTTCATAAAATCCTTTTTTCTAATATTGAAGCTTTGATAGAACCGAGTTCATCACCATATCTAGTATAAATACCTATTTCTTATAGTAAAACATCTCGTGTTATACTATATAGCAATATAATTAGTGAAGGGGATTCTTACATGGAAATTGTAGAAGCGCAAAATCAAAAACAATTAAATGATGCTTTTTCCGTTCGAACGAGCGTATTTGTTGATGAACAACAAGTACCAGAAGCGATTGAAAAAGATGACTTAGATCAACAAGCTGTTCATTTTGTTGGTTATATAGATGAAAAACCTGTTGCTGCTGGTCGCTATCGTATAGAATCTAATTACGCAAAATTAGAGCGTATAAGTGTGATCAAAGCATTCCGAGGTCAATCATTAGGGAAAGAACTTATTCTACATATAGAAAAATCACTTATACAAAAGGGCGTTAAAAAGGTCAAATTAGGTGCACAAACGCATGCAGAGTCATTCTATCTTAAACTACGATACGAAACCGCATCTAATGTGTTTCTTGATGCGAATATGCCACACGTAATGATGCAAAAGATACTATCCATATAAAAACGGTATAAAATAATTCCTTTTGTCTATGCTAATAATTAGCAATATTGATTTGGAGGATTATCATGCAACTTGTACCGTCAATCTTTATAGAAACAATATTTGGATTTGTTGGGTTGTTTATTTTAACAAAAATACTTGGAAAAACACAAATCCGTCAGCTTACTGCTTTCGACTTTATCTCTGCATTAATTTTAGGAGAGCTTGTCGGTAATGCCTTATATGATGACAATGTTGGAATTATTGGCATTGGCTTTGCAATTTTATTATGGGGTGTACTATTATATTTTACAGAAATAGCAACTCAAAAAATTAAAAGAAGTAGGTCAATATTAGAAGGTCGACCTTCCATCGTTATACATAAAGGAAAACTTCAGAGGGAGGTCATGGCAAAAAGTAAACTTGATATGAATCAGTTACTACACCTACTACGATCAAAAGATGCTTTTTCTATCCGAGACATTGATTACGCTATTTTAGAAACAGATGGAACAGTATCCGTATTAAAAAAAACATACGCGCAGCAACCAACTCGATTAGATATAAATTTACCAGCCGAGTCAGTTGAATTATCCATGATGTTAATTAATGATGGTGAAATTATTAAAGACAATTTAGCAGAGATTAATCAAGATCAAACATGGTTAGAAGAAGAACTTAAAAAACAAGAGGTATCATCTTATAAAGATGTTTTCTATGCAGAATATACAAAAGGAGAGAACTTACTTATTCAAAAGATGTAAGTTCTCTTTTTATACTACTTTATTAAAATATCTTCCGGTACCGGTTAGATTTGTATATATACCTTCCGTTACTTTCACATTGTGTGAAGTTGGTGTTTTACCCAGGCTGTTTTTTTTGTGATAGTTACTTAGTTCAGATATATCTATCTTTTCATTTTCTGTTTCTTTTTGATAAGCCATATCTAATTGGATTGGATATAATTGTTCAATCGGATATGGATCACGTTCAGGTAATGTTACTCGTGTATGATAATTATAATATTGATAGTTGGTTACTGGAAGCACATAACCCATAAACCATCCCTCCTTTTACTACTTATATACCCAATTTTTCAAAAAACATGCCTCTTTTACGAAAAATATCGTTGCCACGAATTCATTTCTTTTTCTAAAGAGCGTATTTGACTCTCTGTTTCTTTAATCATTGGTAACACTTTTTTTTCTGGATAGCGAAAATATTTCTCGTTTTTTTCTAAATGTTTCGCTACAATGGCTACGTTATTTAACAAACGTATCCTATTCATGACTTATTCTTCCCCCCTAAAGCAATATAAAAAAAGAGATAGCACATTTGCGGTACTATCTCTACTCGATTATAGCCAAGAAAATGGACGTCGCTCTGATTTCGGTTTCTCTTCCTCATCCGTTTCGTCTTCCACTTCTTCTACTTCTAACTTCTCTTCTGATTCAGCATGCTCCGTTGCTGGTCTTCTAACTCCGAAGAAGGCATCAAATGGACGTGGACGTTCTGAAGATTGAGTCGGTTCAAAATGTACATTGTCCGCTTTTATAATTAAGTCCTTCACATGAATCACTTTTTTTGATTCGGACACGATAATTCACTCCTTTTCATTTAAAACTTAGTCGCTATTAGTCTATGTAACTAGAATCAATTTGTTTGTGACATTAGCCCGTTTAGCTAAAATAACTTATTTTAGCTTTGTAGCAGATGAACGCCTACACAAACCATGTAACTGTACATAAGCTATAAGTGACGAATCAGTCATTAATTTTATCGAAAGGAGTTCATCATTATGACATGTGGAGGTAAATACGATTCAGGGAATTGTGTGTCAGACATTCTTCGTGAAATTGCTGATGCGCAATCTGATCTACTCAATGATTGCGCTACAAGCTGTGAGCAATCTATTGCAGACTTATTAGGTGACACAAGTCCTTCCAATGGTTTAGATACTGTACCAGTAATTCTATACTGTAAAGGTACTTGTAAACCTTTTAAAGGCTATGGCGTACCAGCAGATGATCTAGGGGATGCTTTTGCTAGCTTTTATTTCCGAGTGAAAAGCGTAGACAAAGATAACTGCGCTGTATTAGAATTGCTTCTTGAAGAAGACGACCATAAAAAAGATCATCATAAAAAAGACCCTCGTTCACCAGTTGATCAAAACACTAGTGACCTAGAAGTAACAGGTGTATGTATTACTGTTGATTTAAAATGTTTCTGTCACATTACTTGCCTTCCAGCAATTAGCGCATTTTAAATATCGATCCAAGGTCTGGTGTTATATATACCAGACCTTTTCTCTTTTTAATAAGCTTTTAAAACCCTAATAAACGTATAGATGTAATATCACCTAACAAAACTTGATGGTATCTTGGCCTTTTAAACGTTTCTACATATACTGTCTCTTCTTTTCTCTCTCTAATAATGCCTTTTAAACGCTCATTCTCTGTAATAACTTCACATTTTAATTTTGGCATAAATCCTGGTGAAGCAGCTAAATAATCCACTTGTTCAATAAGTGACATTTCGGTAAAAGGAACCTTATCTTGTAATTGACTCGCTGTCCTTACTTCAATTTCTTCGTTTTTCTCATTTTCCTCTTCATCAGCTTCTTTATTTACTTCATCTTTTTCTTTTGGTTCCTCAGTCAAGTCATTTTCTATATTCTCAGTTTCTTTTGTATCATTATCATCAATGTCTAACTTATCCACCTCCGTCATTTCATTCATTTTTGTTTTTTTTCTAGATTTTGGACGTTTAATTGATTGCGAAGTGTTGGTTGCAGATATTTTTTGGTGTTTAGGTGAATGATAATCCTCTTGCATATTTGGGGTAGGTGCTTCTAAATCAGGTTGATCGATATATAACATTGGTCGTCTTCGAGCATTTCTTTTTTTCCTTGACACAGTTTGTTTCCTCCTCAAAAAACATTCTCCACGTTACTATATGAATGTGAAGTTATTTGTGTGCCCAATAATTGCATGCAAAAAAGCTTAGCAACAACGTCCTTGCTAAGCTTTGCGCTTCTTTATGATAAACCTAAAATATTATATCCCGAATCAACATGAATAATCTCACCCGTCACTCCGCGTGATAAGTCACTTAGAAGATAATAAGCAGTGTCTCCCACTTCTTCCTGTGTTACTGTGCGTCTTAATGGTGCCTTCTCTTCAATATCTTTCAACACAGTGTTAAAGTCCCCAATACCTTTAGCTGATAACGTACGAATTGGTCCGGCAGAGATCGCATTCACACGCACCCCATACTTTCCAAGGTCATTTGCCAAATACTTCATACTTGCATCAAGACTCGCTTTAGCTACTCCCATCACGTTGTAGTTCTGTACTACACGCTCACCACCAAGATAAGTCAGTGTCACAATACCGCCACCGTCTGTCATCAATGGTTGTGCCGCACGAGAAACAGCAACTAATGAGTAAGCACTAATATTGTGCGCAAGTAAATATCCATCACGGCTTGTTTCAACAAATTCGCCTTTCAAATCTTCTTTTTGGGCAAAAGCAATGCAATGTGCTAGCCCGTGTATCGTTCCTACATCCTGTTTTATTTCATCAAATGTTTGTGTTACTGCTTCATCATTTGTTACATCACACTCATAAAATAATGCTTCTTGTCCTTCAAGTGTAGCAACTAAGTCTTCCACTGGTTTCTTAAATCGTTCATTGGCATAAGTGAAAATTAATCGGGCACCAGCTTGATGTAATGAACGAGCAATTCCCCATGCAATACTCCGCTTATTGGCAACCCCCATAATAACATATGTACGCTCTTTTAATGAAAAATTCATCTATTATCCTCCTATTAGCACCATAGGTTGTTATTAGTACCTGATCCTATTTTATATGAATCAAATCAAAAACTCAATTATTAACACCTAAAAAATATAAAGACACATCTTCATTAAAAAAATACCTTATAGAATAGACACTTAAAACAAGTGCTCTCTCTACAGGGTATTTTTTGAGTTAGCTAAATTCTAATAAATCTTGTAATTCTTCTACATATTCGGTTGATCCAGTAACAACCAAATGATCGCCTAAGCGTAACTGTGTATCTCCATGTGGGACAATCGAGTCATTATCTCTAAAAATACGAACAATAATTACATCACCAGTAAATGGGAAACCACGAAGTATAACTCCATCATAAACCGAGTTATTCATCTGAATCTCATATAACGCACTTTCTTGACTCGTTAAAATATCTACTACATTCGGTGCTTCGATCATCGCTTTTAACAACGTCTTTGTTGATAATAAGAATGAAAACACTTCCACACCATTCTCTTTTAATTGCTTATCAATGTGAGAAATTTCTGCTCTAGCAATGACACGCGCTACATCATTACGCTTTGCAAAACAAGCGATGTCTTTGTTAACCTCTTCATTACCAGTTGAAACAACAAGAATATCAGAATCAAATACACCCAATTGCTGTAATTCATCAATATCATATGACTCTACTTCTCTAATATCAAATACAGATTTATTAATTTTCTCATCTATTTTATCTATACGAGTATGGTATAAATGTGATTCAAATAAATCTTGGTCCATTTCACGAACAACAGGTAGTGTAGCTTGGTTAGATCCAATAAACGTTACAATTTGTTTAGGGATCACTTCTTCTTCAGGTACATATAATTTTTTGAAAATAGGGGGTGTAATAATACAGGTTAACACGGCAACAAGTATTAGTGCACTTTCCATTTGACTATCAATTACTCCGATTCTTTCACCAATTGCAGCAGCAGCAATGACCAACGATAATGTGGAAGTTAAAATCATGCCTGCCGCAACAACCGTACGAGTATCATACCATTTCTTCAAAACAAGAACTGGTATTAGTTTTGAAAGTAATAAGGCAATTAATAATAATGGGATTAAGATTAATACCATCGGATCACTAAATAATGTCCAAATATTGATCTCTACACCGATCATGACAAAAAAGATAGGTATTAAAAATCCATAGCCAAAACTATCTAATTTTTGAACTAAGTCTTGATTTGGTGCGAGTAATGATACCAGTGCCCCTGCAATGAAAGCACCTAGAATATTTTCAGCTCCAACAGACTCAGATAACGCCACTAAAAAGATAATTAGCGTAAATATAGCTCTAGTTCCGATTTGAATCGTCCCTTTAGACATTGCTTCAAGAAAGGACTGATTCTTGAAATGCCTCCCAACGAAGTATAAAACAATTCCTACAGCAAATAGAATAAGCAACAACCACATGTTTCCTGATCCATCTCCATAAATAGAGACAAAAACTGCTAATAGAATCATTGTTACTAAATCGGCAATAACTGCAATCAATAGAATCGTTTGGCCTACTGGGCTTTTCATTGCTTGCGATTCCTTTAATGTTGGTACAACAACACCTAGTGAAATTGTTGAAATAATTAATGTCATTAAGAAAACATTATTAATAAATCCAATAACAACAAATAGATATGACAATCCATATGACAATAAAAGAATACCACTAAATACAATGGTTGCAACGACAACTGGATTCATGCTCGTTTCGTTAACATCATTTTGTTTTTTCTTTTTCTTAGAAAATAAAGAAAAATCTATTTCAAGTCCACTCAAAAACATTAAAAATATAAAACCAAGTGTGGATAATGTTTCTAACCAATTACTTTCTTCTACAATGTTAAATCCACTCTGTCCAATAATTAACCCTACAATAATTTCGGCAACAACGACCGGAATTACATTTAAACGCAACCGATGCATAAGAATCGGTGTTAAAAAAGCAGCGATAATTACTATGACAAGCGAACTAACTGATTCAGGATGTGCCTCCAATGCGGTCAACCTCCCCTTTTCTTCTTAATTATAATAGTAAATTCATAAATGCTGTTGCTAAACCAAAATAAATCATAACGGATATGATATCATTAATTGTTGTAATAAATGGTCCTGATGCAACAGCCGGATCAATATTAAAACGATCCATTACTAAGGGAACTAACGCACCCGCAATTGTTGCAACAATCAGTGTTGCTGCAATAGATATACCTACTAACATGCCAAGAAATACCGAACCTTGCCATACATACACGACGATAGTGATAACAACACCGCAAGTGACACCGGTAATTAAACCAGTCATTGCTTCTCGCGTAATAATTTTCCATTTCCCTTGTTTTTCAATTTCACCTGTAGCTATTCCGCGCACCGCTACAGCTAATGCTTGTGTCCCTGTATTACCTGCCATTCCTGCAATTAAAGGTATAAATATAGCAAGAATTGCAACCTTATCTAAAGTCTCTTCAAACCTTCCAATAATACTTGCTGTAAATAAGCCCAAGAACAAAAGTATAATAAGCCACGGTAATCTTTTTCGAGCTGAAACAAATGCATTATCACCAGAGCGCTCCATATCAGAAACCCCTGCCAGTTTGGAATAATCATCATTTGCTTCTTGATCCATAACATCCATAATATCATCAACTGTTATAATCCCGAGTAAATGATTTTGAAAATCCACAACTGGTAAAGCTAGAAAATCGTAGTCACGCATCATTTGTGCTATATCTTCTTGATCTTCACCGACCGGAACCGACACAACTCGTTCACTCATTACATCAGAAATTAACCAATCACCTTCTGCTATAATTAAGTCACGTAAAGAGATTACACCAACCAGACGCTTATCTGTATCGACGACATAAATATAGTAAATCGTTTCTGCTTCAGGCGCTTCTTTTCTTAAATGACGCATCGCTTGCTTGACTGTTTGCTCTGTATTTATGACAACAAACTCTGTTGTCATAATACTACCCGCAGTTTTTTCCTCATAATGAAGGAGTGCTTTAATTTCTTCTGCTGCATCCTTTTCCATCATAGTTAAAAAGCTTGCGACTTTGTTCTTGTCTAATTCATTTAATATATCAACGGCGTCATCCGTAGCCATCTCTGCTAGTGTTTGTGCAGCAAACGTTGGATTCATCTCAATAATAAATTGTTCCGTTAATTCTTCATCCACATGTTCCATTACATCTGCAACTTCTTTAGGCGATAAATAGGTATAGATCAGAAAACGAATGTCTTCTGTTTGTTCTTCGAATATCTTTGCTTGATCATATGGATGTATTTCTAAAAATTCAGCACGAAATTGATCAATTTGTTCATGAACAAGCGCATCTTGAATTTTGTTCCATAATTGCTCTCTTTCTTTCTTCTCTAAGTGCTCCATTAAAACTCCCTCCTTCATCGCCTAGACCGTACTATATTAATCGCCCACAGGTAATTTGTCAATTAAAAAGATATAACGAATAGATAACATTCGGAAAGTTTATTGCATTTTTTTATCATACAAGTAGTTAATTATAAAAAACAATACTTAAAAAATAAATCAATTTAAGGTAAACTAAGCAATAGAGTTTGAATTATTATTATAAAAGAAAAGAGTTTGATCAAAGATGGAAAAGAATACTTCGCCTAAAATAGATTATACGTTAATTTCAATTGTCATTTTGTTAGGAATAACTAGTGTGTTTACTTTATATACGTTAGAAGCATATATAAATGAGGCTTTCCATATTAAACAATTAGTTTGGTATGTTGTTGGTAGTATTGCTATCGTAACCATTATGTTTTTCGACTATGATCGATTACACCAAGTGGCGTGGTTTCTATATGGATTTGGAATGCTCATGCTAATAATGCTACATTTTCATTTTCCTCCTGGAATAGCACATAGAGCCGGGGGAGCATGGGGTTGGTTTAAAATTGGTCCTGTCTCCTTACAACCAGCAGAATTTATGAAAGTAATCTTAATTATTGCTTTGGCTCATCTTATCGTAATGCATAAAGAAAAATTTAAAATGGTTACCACAAAAACTGATCTATGGTTATTGGCAAAAATAGCTTTTGTTTCACTTCCTCCAATGGGGTTAATTGCCTTTCAACCTGATTTAGGAGGGGTATTAGTATTAGCTGCCATTATCATATGTATGATACTTGTCTCTGGGATTCAATGGCGGATTATTTTTTCTTTAATCGGAACTGCAGCCATTATTTTTGGTTTATTGTTATTTTTGTTTGTAACATTCCCAGAAAAAATAGATCAACTTGCAGAAGATTACGGTTTCGAACACGTTGAGCGAAGGTTTAATGCTTGGTTAGACCCTTCTAACAATACACAAGGTGATTCTTACCAATTAATTCGCGCCATGCGATCAATTGGTTCTGGACAACTCTCAGGAAAAGGAATTGGGGAGTTCGAAGTATCCCACATACCTGAAAGAGAAACAGACTTTATTTTTTCAGCGATTGCCGAACAATTTGGTTTTATCGGTTCCAGTGCTTTATTGATCCTTTTTTTCTTGCTAATATACCGCTTAATTCATATTGGATTACAAAGTAACGATCCATTTGGTAGTTATCTTGTAACTGGAATGGTAGGAATGTTTACGTATCAAATCTTTCAAAACATTGGAATGTCCATTAATTTACTCCCAATTACTGGTCTTCCTCTGCCTTTTATTGGCTATGGTGGTAGTTCAACCTTAACCTATTTAATTGCAATTGGAATTGTATTAAATATTCATTATCGAACCAAAGTATATATGTTTGATTCATAATTTCAACAACGCGGAGGTTTCTATATGAGTATAGATATTATTGGTGATGTACATGGCTGTTATGAAGAATTACTTGATTTATTTAAAGAACTTGGCTATTCAATCGACTCCACTGTTCCTATTCATCCAGATGGACGAAAATCTATATTTTTAGGTGATATTACTGATCGAGGTCCATATTCCCTTAAAATGATTGAACTAGTTTACGAAATGGTCGTACAAAAAAAACTTGCAACATATCTACCAGGTAATCATTGTAACAAGCTGTATCGATATTTACGAGGAAATAACGTTAAAGTAAAGCACGGACTAGAAACAACCGTTGCAGAATATAAGAGTCTATCTACGTCTAAACAAAATGAAATAAAGCATAAGTTTATGGCATTATATGAAGATGCACCATTATATTTAATGCTTCCAGATTATCAAGCAATCGTGGCGCATGCAGGTATTCGAGAAGATCTAATTGGTCGCCGAGATAAGAAAGTATCCACTTTTGTTTTTTATGGTGACATTACGGGTGAGACACATGAGGACGGACGACCGGTAAGGCGAGACTGGGCTCAAGATTATCATGGAGACCATTGGATTGTATATGGTCACACCCCCGTCAAAAAGCCTCGTATCGTGCATAAAACGATTAACATTGATACAGGGTGTGTATTCGGAAATAAACTAACAGCTTTTCGTTTACCAGAAGAGACAACGGTCAGTGTTTCCTCTAAACAGCCTTTTATAGAGGAAAAGTTTAGTTATTTTGATTAAAGAATTAACTGTTCAGATTATAGATAGAGGCTGAATTTTAATAATAAATACTCCCAGCGAAAACCTATTGCTCATTTCGCCGGGAGTATTTTTTGCATATCTGCTGGTAAGTTGGAAGTAAACATATGTTTCTCTTTCGTTATAGGATGGATAAATGATAATGATACACAATGTAAGGCTTGGCGTGGTATCATGTCAGTTTTACCACCATACAACTCATCACCTACTAACGGATGGCCAAGATGGGAAAAATGAACACGAATTTGATGTGTTCTACCTGTTTCTAATGTGATTTGCACTAGCGAGTCAGTAGCAGTCTCTTCCAACACTTGATAATGGGTAATCGATTGTTTTCCAGAAGGGTCTACCATTCTCTCTATAATCGAATTTGGATTTCTAGCTATAGGTGCTTCAATCGTTGCTTGTTTTTCTAATAAATGCCCAGACACGATTGCTTGATATCGTCGCTCTATCTTGCCTTGCTGTTGATCTTTTGCAAGGATCGAATGGCTCAGTCGATGTTTAGCTACTAATAATAAACCTGAAGTATCTCGATCTAATCGAGTGACGATATGAACAGTAAAATCCAATTTGTTTTTTTCATAATGATATAATATACCATTTGCCAGCGTTCCTTTTGTATGATGGATCGATGGTATGGTTGCCATCCCTGCCATTTTGTTAATCAACAATATATCATTGTCTTCATAAACGATATCTAACCTTACTGGCTCCGCTTCCATCGAAGCAGCACGATGTTCCTTAGGAAAAATAACCTCCACCGTATCCCCTGCTTGTAATACTTTTCGGACAGTAGCAGCTACATCATTTACTAACAAGCTCCCTGATTGAAATTTAATTGCTTTAACTATCCGTCGAGAAAACCCCTTCTTTTCTTTTAGGTACTCTCTTAGCATTAACCCACTTTCTTCTTTTGTCACTTGCCATTTCAATATTTCTTCACCTTTTCGTCTTTCTTATCGTTCATCAGATATAAAAGAATCTCGAACCCGCTTCCAAAATGGAAAGGATCGAAACCTTGCAAACCGAATTTTTTCTTCTGCAACTTGATATTCAATCGACTTAATATCTACTACACTCTTCGTAATATGATCGATCGTTAATAAAAAACTTTGATTTTCCTCAACTGGTTTAAACTCACAGATGTGATGTTTCGGTAATATTAATGGTGAACCAATCGTTCGATATACTCGATTATTAATGGATGACATTTCTGTAATTTGTACAGAGGCTAAGGAAGGGTGAATAATCGCCCCACCCAATGCTTTATTGTATGCTGTACTACCAGAAGGCGTCGAAATGCACAACCCATCCCCACGAAAGCGTTCGAAGTGCTCCCCTTTTATATTCACATCCAATACAACAGAACCTTCTACCTTTTTAATGGATGATTCATTCAAGGCTAAATACCGCTGGGATTTATTATCCTTTGTATGAATAGTCATAGCCAACAAAGGATATTCCACCACTTGATATGGACTTTTCGCAATATCGATTACTAATTTCTCAATTTCTTCTGGAACCCAATCAGCATAAAAACCTAAATGACCGGTGTGCACACCAATAAAAGCCGTTTTGCTCAAACGATGGCTGTAATGATGAAACGACTTTAGGAAAGTTCCATCTCCACCAACTGATATGGCTAAGTCTGGTTCCTTTTCATCATATTCTAAATCAAAATCAGCTAAATATTGATATATTAATGCTTTAATACTTTCAGACTTATGATCACCTTTTGATGTAATAGAAAACTTCATGAGTTATGAACGGCCTCCTCCTTTATGCTTATGTGTGAGTTTATATTGATTGAAAATACGTTGCGCTTCTTGGACTTCATCTTTAATCATAGACATTTCTTCATCTAATTGAAAAGCCGCTTCTGCCGCTCGTTTTAGCTTATATTGAATATGCGAAGGAATTTGACCTTCATATTTATAATTTAATGAGTGTTCATTTGTTGCCCAAAAATTCATAGCTAACGTCCGTATTTGGATTTCTGCAATGATCTGTTTTTCCCCTTTGATCGTAGCGACGGGATAACGGATAATAATGTGATAGGACCGATAACCACTTTCCTTCTTGTGCGCTATGTAATCCTTTTCTTCTATAATCTCAAAATCATTTCTTGATCGTAACATCTCAACAATCGTGTATATATCATCAACAAATTGACAAACTACACGAACACCAGCGATATCTTGCATATCAATTTCTATTGTATCAAGAGATATATTTTTTCGATTTGCCTTACCAATAATACTTGATATAGGCTTCACTCTAGCGGTCACAAATTCAATTGGAGAGTGTTTAGATTCATATTCGTACTGTGCTCTTATCCCCTTTAGCTTTACCTTTAATTCTTCAACTACTTGTATATAAGGTGCAAGAAATGTTTCCCAATTCAAACCGGACACCGCCTCCAAATCAAAAAAGTTCTTATTTTACAATCATTGTATCATATGTTTGCTCAAAAGCATTATAATAACTTCACGAACTTGTTTCAACGTACTTTTATTCGACATTTGCTCAAGACTTCATCTATACTAATAAATAGCAAATCGGACTAACGTATAGGAGTTGAATCGATTGACTCAGGAAATAGAAATGGAAAGTAAAAATTTATTAACAAAGCAAGAGTATCATATTCTTATTAACTATTTTAACTTAGCTACAGATTTAGCAGAGAAACAAGTGAACTATTATTTTGAAACGCCTGATTTTCTTTTGAAGCAGTATGGTTCTGCATTGCGCATTCGTGAAAAGAACAGCCAGTGGGTGTTGACCTTAAAACAACCCCATCATGATGGGTTATTAGAAACGCATGATCACTTAACACAATTAGAAGCAATACAGTCGATAACTAATCGTATCATTGTAAAACCAAATGTAAACAAACAGTTAGTGGGGCAAAACATCGATAGTAATTCATTACAATACATGGGTTCCTTAACAACACATCGCTTAGAAGTACCGTATAAAAATGGGCAAGTTATGATCGACTTTAGTAAATTCAATGGCCATACTGATTATGAATTAGAAATTGAATCAACATCTATGCTTACTAGCAAAAAATTAATGAAAGAATTAACAAAAAGTTTAGGTATTTCCATGAAACACACACCCAACAAAATTGAACGCTTTTACACGGCATTATTATAATAATTTATGCTGTATCTAATCATTCACAAACAGATAAGTTGCCCAATTTCAAGTAAGCCTGTTAGAATAATTTATGATGGAGATTAGCAAAAAATATAAAATAAGTATGTTAGACTCACCCTTTATAGTTATTAGGAGACATGGGCACCTTAAAAGATGATCAAAAAATAACACATCCTATGATGAATACACTTGAAAATGAGAAAGGAGAATCGATGTGAGCTGGAATCCACCTGGGCCATCAAATCATGCTACGGCACAGCTTGGCTACTTTGATTTTCTTAAAAAACCAATTGAAATTTATTTATTTATTGATCCGCTTTGTCCAGAATGTTGGTCGTTGGAACCATTGTTAAAAAAATTAATGCTTGAATATGGGCGATTCTTTACTATCCGTCCAATAATGAGTAGTCCGCTATCCACTTTTAATCAAGAAAGAACAAATAAAGAACACTTAAAGAAACAATGGGAAAAAACAAGTAGCTTAACTGGAATGTGTTGTGATGGTGATTTATGGATGGAGCATCCGATCAACTATCCGTCCATTCTTCCACTAGCAATTAAGGCTGCAGAATTACAAGGAAAAAAGGCAGGAAAAAGATATTTAAGAAAAATTCAAGAATGTGCTTTTTTGAATAAGCGTGATATCTCTACAGAACATAATTTAATTATATGTGCTTACGAAGCAAATTTGGATATAGTTGAATTCAAAAAAGATGTGTACTCTACTTCAGCCAAAAAAGCATTGCAGTGTGACCTTAAATTAGTGAAAGAGATGGAAATAGATTACACACCTTCAATGGTTTTTTTCAATCAAGCTATTGATGATGATGGATTAAAACTTTCTGGTGTTTATCCATATGAAATTTATGTGAAGGTCTTGAAGCAAATGCTAGAAAAAGAAGTGAATCCTGTTAAGCGACCTTCTTTAGAAGATTTTATTGCTCATTTTGGTTTCGTTGCTACAAAAGAGGTTGCCGTAGTGTATGATTGGTCAATAGCTCAAGCAATAAAGGAATTAAAGAAGTTACAGCTTAAACAAATAGTGCATGAAATCCCTGTGAAACATGGTTCATTTTGGGAGTATAGAAACTGAAAATAGAGGATACTGTTTTATCAGTTTCCTCTATTTTTAATCTTTCACTAAAAAAAGAGAGTATACAAAAAGTATACTCTCTACACCTAGTCTATTTATAGACAAGGGGGGATGGGAGAAAGTTTCAGGTCAAACAAAGGGGTTTTGTTTGTTAAACATCTCACATATTGAATATACCAAGTAATTCTACGTAGTGCAATGGTTTGTGATGTAGTTTCACAAAACTGTCAAAGTTCTATCTTCATTAAATCACACATAAAATGAACTAATTAAAAGTAATCAGTCATTGGAGGTTATCCATTTGCGTCATTATTCACCATGGATTTTTCTCTTTTTAACATGTATTGCATTTATAATTAACTTATTCGGGTTAATGGAGCTTGTTTCTAAAGTAATCACTTTACCACTTTTATTTGTTTGTATCTATTTAACCTTATTTGCTTTTGTTCATCGCCATACTTACCGTGGGCGTTAAAACGTAGCTGTCTTTTTGGACAACTACGTTTGTACTTTGTTATTCAAGATTATCCAATAACTTTTCCATCTCATTAAGTTTTTCTTCAAATACATGCAACGCCTGCATAATTGGTGTTTTTTCAGTCATATCTACTCCAGCTTGTTTTAAGACTTCAATTGGATAATCACTACTTCCTGCTTTTAGAAAACCTAAATAACGATCAACTGCTGGTTGTTTCTCTGTTAAAATTTGTGAAGCAAGTGATTGCGCAGCAGCATATCCTGTCGCATACTGGTATACATAGTAATTATAGTAAAAATGAGGAATCCTTGCCCATTCCAACCCAATTTCTTCATCAATTATAATATCATCACCAAAATATTTTTTGTTTAATGCAGCATATTCTTCTGTCAGCTTATCTGGTGTTAAAGCTTCTCCGTCTTGTGCTTGCTTGTGAATAAGATGTTCAAACTCGGCAAACATTGTTTGACGAAAAACAGTTCCCCTAAATCCTTCAAGGAAGTGATTAAGTAAAAATAATTTTTCTTTTTTATTAGTTGTTTGCTTTAACAAATATTCATTTAATAATGCCTCATTACACGTTGAAGCAACTTCGGCAACAAAGATCGAATAATCTCCATAACGGAAAGCTTGATTTTCTCTTGTGTAATAACTGTGTAAAGAGTGTCCTAATTCATGAGCTAGTGTAAATAAATTGTTTAGGTTATCTTGCCAGTTCATCAAGATATAGGGATTCGTGCCATAGGTACCAGAAGAATATGCACCACTCCGCTTCCCTTTGTTCTCTTCCACATCAATCCATCGGTTATCAAATCCTTCTTTCAACCTTGTTACATACTCTTCTCCTAGTGGCTCCAAGCCTTTTAAGATATGCGTTTGTGCTTCTTCATAAGTATATGTCATAGAAATATCTTTAACTAACGGTGTATACAAATCATACATATGCAATGCATCTAACTTCAACACTCTTTTGCGTAAAGCAACATAGCGGTGAAGAAGATCCAACCGTTCATTAATTGTTTCGACTAAATTATCATACACTTTTTCTGGAATTTTATTAGTGTCTAATGCAGCTTCACGAGCGGACTGATATTTTCTAACTTTAGCATTAAAATTATGTTTCTTGATTGAACCAGATAGCGTGGAAGCAAATGTGTTGATAAAACTTCCATACGTATGATACATTGCTTTAAATGCGTTTTCGCGCACCGATTGATCATCTGATTCTAGAAAATTAATATAACGACCATGTGTTAATTCTATCTCATTTCCCTTCTCATCTTTAATCATGGGGAAAGTAAGATCGGCATTGTTTAACATACCAAACGTCTGCGAAGCATTATCCGTTACTTCAGAAACTTCCGCTAACAAGGATTCTTCTTTCTCTGACAATACATGATCACGTCTACGGGTAATTTCCGCTAACGCCTGGCGATAATGCCCTAATTCAGGTATATCATTGAAAAACTGCTCCAATTTAGTTTCTTCTATTCTCAGAATTTCTGGCACAATAAAGCTCATTGCACTTGCTGCCTGCGTTAATAGGTTTTCTGCTTTTGCATTTAACGCTTGATAGAATGAATTAGTTGTATCTTGATCATAGCGCATATGCGCATACGTATACAATTTACCTATTCGTTCAGAGACTGCATCCTGTAATACAAGCAATTCAAATAAATTCAAAGCTTGATCGGCAAGCTTTCCCTGATAAGCATAAAACTTTTGAATGTCATTTTTTAATGCTTTTAATTCCTCTCCCCACGCTTCATCTGTTGAGAAAATATCTTCCAATCGCCATGTTTTTTCCACGGCAACCTGATCCCTTGTTTGTAACTTTCGATTGTCATTTGACATAATCTAACCTCCACTTCTATTTCTAAAAAAGATAAACATTAAACTAGTAAACCTTTTACATATTATTATAACTTATTAATTGGTTTTCATGTGCCTACGTATCTTTACAATGTAGTAAAATGGCTCATTATTAATTTATCATGTTCTAACGCCTGATCCAAAGATTTATATGATTTTAGCTCCGTTTGCAACTCAAACGTTAGATCTGACACTTCTTGAATATAATGAAAATCGGATAATAGTGTTAAATACTCACGAATTGGCTGATGTTTGGTGTAAACAAGGGGAAAATTAAAATCTGGGGTTATATAATTCCTACAAAACTGTTGACAATCGCTTAATGTAACACGTCTTTTTTTCATAAGTAAATCAAAACATACTCTACTTTGCCAATTCCACGGTGGAACAGTCATTTTCCATTGACTAGCAATTGGTAAATGAATAATAGCTGGTAACGTTGAAGGGTGATAACGGTGCAGGTATAACCATTGCCGCCATTGTCTTTCATCACCACTTGGATAAGGTTGGTTATATAAACGAAATCTTCTTTTTTCTTGTAGCCACAATCTGATTTGTTCTTTATTATCTTTCGTGATTTTTTTAAAAATATCAACAAATTTTAGTGATGAGATAGGTTGTATGGATAAATTCCCAAGCACTGTTCGTCTCCCACTTAACCAACCATTTTGATTGATAGCAATCTCTTTTGTGTTTGCACAATAATAAAAATAAGAATCAGCTAATCTGTCATTGAAATGATGAATAAAATGCTGATCGGTTGGTGTAATATAAAGTTGCTGCTTATCGAGACGTTTCATTCGTTTTCCACCTAAAATCCAAATCGGTATAATGCCTATTTTTTGATAACCAACTGTTCGAGTGATAAATTGTTTTGTGGAAATAGTTGCACATTGATACTCAATAGCAACTTTTTTGTTATTGTGGAATAAAAGAAGGTCTGGACGTTGCTTAATCTGAGGTAAGTATGTTTCAAGCTCCACATAATAGCCTTGACCCTTAAGCCAATGATAGAGATCTATTTTTCCTTGTTCATGGTATTCCCCCTCTCCTGTTGAAAATGCACATTGACTCTTTCGTTGGTGAGCAAAATGAACAATTCGCTTGTCACCTACTCGAATAATAACTTTTTCTTTACAATTTGGACAAAAAAACATTTGCGTTGATCTTAATTTAATTACCATCTCCTTTGACAATAATGGAAGAACTGTCATCTTTCCATCTTCTGATATTGCTTTGAGCATTGCTTCACATCCTTTGCTTCATGCTAATCTATTCGACGGAAAAGAATAAATTCCTTCTGAGAATATGAAACAAAAAAAGAAGTTGTCTTCGTTGACAACTCCATACTTAATCAAAGTATCATTTTTCTGGAAAATAATTGCGAATTTTTTGAAAGACATCTTGATCAAAAATTACCTTTCCATACTCTTCAAGCAAATGTACTGTTTTGCTTGTTTCTTGACCATATTCTAATAATTGACTTTCTATGTTTGCTTGCTGTTCCTCATCTAAATACAAGTCATCAAATTGAAGAAGCAATATATATTTTCCTTGGTAAAAATAAAGGGTATCTTTAACTCCCTCAATTTCAATTGATTGATGACTTAACTGTATCACATCTTCAAATTCTTCAAACTGAATAATGGAAATTAAATCCTCATCAATTGGGTGAAGCATATCTTCTTCTTGTTCTTGCTCCGATTCACTGCCAAACTTCTCATCAAGTAATGATTCAATTTTCTCATCAATTGGTAAATCCAGTGTACTACCAGCTTCAGTAGGTAATTCTAAATTTTGGCCATCACTAGACAATTTAGCTTTTGTCACAACAATTTCCAAACCTTTATCTAAAGCTTGAACTTGAATCCATAAAGGACCATCTATAGTAAACTCTTCTTCTGTATAATTCACTTCATCCATTACTTGCCAAAAAAGTTGTTCGCTTCTTTCTCGATTATACCAAATTTCCTCGCGATCAAATCCCCTATTTTCAATATCCATATACGAAATATAAAATTTAACCGTATTTTCATTTATTCTTTCTATTTCCATACCTTTTACCTCTCCCTTCTAAAATATATTAGGTGGAAGGGATAACTTCACCTATTATACCTTACCCGTATGAAATAGTATTTAATCATTTTACGATGATTGGATAGCCTTATTCTATTTTATGATAAATCAGATGTAATTGAAAATAGAAATGCCTAAAAAATAAATTTTAATTAAAAAATGACTTAACGAGTTTAATCAGTCATTCATAGAAAAACGCAGACCATCGAATAGATCTGCGTCTTCTTATTAGTTAACCATACGTTGTGCTTCACGTAAGTATAATGTACGTACTTTCCTTGGTAAAAATCTTCTAATCTCATCTTCATTATAACCAACTTGTAGACGTTTTTCATCAATAATGATTGGACGTCTTAGAATAGCAGGGTTATCTTTAATTAAATCAAACAAATCTTTTAAAGGCATTTGGTCAAAATCAACACTTAATTTTTGAAAAACCTTTGATCTTGTTGAGATAATTTCTTCTGTTCCATCTTCTGTCATTCTAAAAATTTCTTTAATCTCATCCAAAGTCAGTGTATCGGAGAAAATATTTCTTTCAACGAAGGGAATATCATGAGTTTCCAACCACGCTTTTGCTTTCCGACAAGATGTACAGCTTGGTGAGGTATAAAGTGTTACCATGTTACTTCACTCCTCAATATATTTATTTTATCCTTAATTTAAAGATTATTAAATTAAAATCACTTTAAATAACCTATTTATAAGTATACTACAATTGTCAATCTTTCGATATATAGCCTATCGATTTTACTTAGAAATTACACAATTAATCTCGTGTAACACATTTATTCTATTCCACATACAAGTATAAGCTAAACCTTTTTTTATCATTTTCTTATTTTTTTTATCATTTATGAATACACCAATTAGCTAGTAAAAAATACATATAAGAAACCATGTTATCAATCAACATGGTTTCTTTCTGTTAAGCATTCTCTTTTAATGCACCAAATATATCATCTGTGTCACGCTTTTTATCATATGACAATACTTCCTCAGTAGATTGATATGCTTGACCATACACCTCTTCATCTTTATACGTATGAATATCTTCATAAATTTTACGCATTTGCTTATAGATTGTTTCTTCATCTTCGGAACTTGGTGACCAATATAGGATTTCCAATTGGCTTTCCTCATTAGTTGCTAATGAACGACGACTAAACCCAATCGATTGAGCGTGGGTAAAACCTTCTCTTTGATAAAAACGTAAACGCTTCTGAGTGTCGGTATCTTTATAATCAATTGGCTCTACTTCAAGAATAATCGGTTTTTGTTTTTGTTTTAACCGTTCTAGTAATTGGTGACCTAACCCTTGCCCTCTGGATTTGGCTGAAACATAAAGATAATCAATAAACAGAAACGTATCAAATTCCGCATACATCATTACGTGATATGATCCTTCATCTTTGTAGTAAACATCACTTTTCTCTTTTAAAAGCATTTCCATATGCTCTTGAGATTTCATCTCTTCAATTGGGAAATACTCATTTAACTTTTCATACCAATTCATGGTTTTGCTCCCTTTAGTTTTTTTATAAGTAAATAACAAAATCATCTGCCTATAATAGTATAACGAATGCATTTATATTTGTTAAATAGCTTAAAGATGGCTCTATTCTTATATACCTTTATATTATTGCTTTAACACAATTTTATTCATTTATAGTTAAAAAACCTCCCTTTCTCGCTGAAAAGGGAGATTTTTTTTAATTCAAAGGCGTATAATCTACACCTTCTGTATACATATTGCCAGCATTCCATAATAAAAATTCATGAATGTTATTTTCATTTAATGCTCGAATTTGTGCTTCAACTTCCTTTACACCATATTGTTGCGTTGCACCACTGTATAACCAAGGTGCTTCAAAATCTTGTATCCAAGGTCGAGAAATAGGTGAATGTTCAAGAGCTCCCAATACCTTATTTTCTAATTTACTATATGCTGCTACCAATTTATATGGTTCTTTATCTGGAAAGTCAATCCCAAAATACGGTGTCCAATGACTCGGATAGATCATAGAAGAAATCACATCTACATTAGAAGCAATTTTTGAAAAGTTTTGTCCGATTCCTGGTGTCTCTTCTATCGTTGCTGCATACCCAAATATATCAACTGAAACGTCAACACCATAAGTATGCAATTCGTCCTTCGCATAACTCACGAAATCAGTAACAGCTTGAACACGTTTTTTAATATCATTGCTATCTGATTCTTCATAGTCACCTAGCGTATAATCCAATTCCTTATCTCTTTTTTCAAATCCTTCAGGGAACCTTACGTAATCAAATTGGATATCTTGAAATCCTAATTCTACTGCCATTTTAGCTATCTCTACATTATATTCCCATACTTCTTTTTGAAAAGGACTAACAAAGGATTCATTTCTGCCGTTCGCCCATACTTTTCCGTTTTCAGTAAACGATAAATCTGGTCGTTTTTTAGCTAATACAGAATCTTTAAAAACTACAATTCTAGCTATTGGATAGATTTCATTCTCTTCTAGCACTTCAAGCATTTTTCTTGGGTTTTTAATATAACTTTTAGCAATATCATAATAAGGAGAGTCTTTATCTGGTTTGAAAGTTAAATTTCCATGATCATCTTTAATGTCAATAACCATCGTATTCAAATCTGAGTTGTTAATTAAACTGATTAATTTGTCAAATCGACTACCTCCTGCTGAATGCCCTGTAACATAAAGACCACGCACAGCGTCTGGATAAGTGAATGTTAAGCCTGAATCATATATAAAGCGAGCAAATTGCTGATTTTCATCATATGTGCTTAATTTAATTTTATTGCCACTATGCTCTTTAGCTATGAGTTTCTCTTGATTTGTATTGGCTGAAACAGATAATGGAAGCATTGCTGCAGCCAATATAATTCCTATTATGACTGTAATCTTAAGTTGCTTTTTACTCATGTAATCAAACTCCCCTACTCTTAATAAAACTTATTTCACAATTAATATTATATAGGAGATAGCACTAAATTCATACGCTCTTTTGTAATTCTGATTTTTCAATTTTTTTAAGTTCTCTGTCAAATGTGGTGGTGTGGTTTTCTCTTTACCATCTCTTTTATTACATTTATATATATTATCAATAATGCTTGTACCTGAACCGCAGGGAAAATAAGCTCGCTTTCCGCAGGCACGGCCTCAGTTAACTTCATCACTACGATTTGAACAAGACTCGTATCACACGATTGTAAGTAGCTCTTGATTGTATTTACTTTTCTAATTGAAGGCTTGATAGATCAAGGGGCACCACCACATTTAGTATAGAACCTTTTTTTAACATATTAAAAAAGAACAAAAACCTCCCATAAATTATGGAAAGCTTTTGTTCTTTTTAATTTTGCAACTCTTTTTTATACGAGTCAAATTCTTTTGTTGTGCACAATACCCAGTGATTCGGACGAACCTCTCTGAATTCAGGCTCTTCACTTGTATCATGATCAGCTGGGGAATATTCTGTACGTACACGATTTCGTTCATAATCCGGATCTGGTAATGGAATAGCTGATAGTAATGACTTTGTATATGGATGAAGCGGATTTTTATATAGTTCTTCACTATCTGCTAATTCAACCATTTTCCCAAAATACATTACTCCAATTCGATCACTAATATATTTCACCATAGACAGATCATGTGCAATAAATAAATAAGTATAACCATGCTCTTTTTGCAAATCTTTTAATAAGTTTACTACTTGTGCTTGAATCGACACATCTAAAGCAGAAATTGGTTCATCTGCAATAATAAACTCAGGGTCTACTGCTAACGCACGAGCAATACCAATACGTTGACGTTGCCCACCACTAAACTCATGTGGATAACGATTAGCATGTTCTTTATTTAGTCCAACGCGTTCTAATAAATCATGTACACGCGCTCTACGTTCCTGTTGATTTTTAACTAGTCCGTGTATATCTAATCCTTCTGCAATAATGTCCATTACAGTCATTCGTGGGTTTAATGAAGCATACGGGTCTTGAAAAATCATTTGCATCTTTTGATTAAATTCTTTCAATTTAGCTTTTGATTTTTTCCCGTGTACATCTTCACCACCAAAAGTTACCTGACCATCAGTTGCATTGTAAAGGCGAATGATACTACGTCCAGTAGTTGATTTACCACAACCAGATTCACCTACTAAGCCAAATGTTTCACCTTTATAAATATCAAAGGAAATACCATCTACAGCTTTAACAACACTATGTCTACCTGTTTTAAAATGCTGTTTTAGATTTTTTACTTCTAATAACTTTTCCTGGCTCATGCTTGATCACCTTCCCCACTTGAAGCAGCACCTGTGTTTGCGAAACCCTTCATGCGACGTTTTACCGCTTCTGGTGGCTCAACATGTGGTGCGTATTCATGCAATAACCATGTAGCAGCGTAATGTGTATCAGATACCTTGAACATAGGTGGTTCCATTTCTTTGTCAATCTCTAATGCAAAATCATTACGAGGCGCAAATGCATCTCCTTTTGGTGGATTAAGCATATCTGGTGGTGATCCAGGGATAGCTACTAAGCTTTCTTCTGTACTATCCAATGTTGGCATAGAACCAATTAGCCCCCATGTATATGGATGTTTTGGATTATAAAAAATTTCATCCGCTGTTCCGATTTCAACAATTTTACCAGCATACATAACAGCTACACGGTCTGCTACGTTAGCTACTACACCAAGGTCATGCGTAATAAATATAATCGAGCTTTCTGTTTTCTTCTGAATATCTTTCATTAATTCCAAGATTTGTGCTTGAATCGTAACGTCTAAAGCTGTCGTCGGTTCATCAGCAATTAGTATTTTAGGGTTACATGCCAATGCGATGGCGATAACAATACGTTGGCGTTGACCACCAGAGAATTGGTGAGGATATTGATTCACACGCTCACTTGGATTTGGAAGACCTACCAGTTCTAATAATTCAATCGTACGTTCTTTTGCTTGAGATTTACTCATTTTTTGGTGTTTAATTAAACCTTCCATAATTTGAGTGCCTATTTTCATTGTTGGATTTAATGATGTCATTGGATCTTGAAAGATAGTCGAAATATCTTTTCCTCTGACATGTTGCATTTGCTTGTCACTTAATTTAGCTAAATCTTTACCATCAAACAATATTTCTCCTTCTTTAATACGTCCTGGAGGGGATGGAATAAGACGTGCTAAAGCTCTAGTTGTTACGGACTTACCAGAACCAGATTCACCTACAATTGCTAGTGTTTCACCTTTTTTTAAATTAAAAGATACACCGCGAACAGCTTTCACTTCTCCTCCATACGTATCAAAGGAAACATGTAAATTATTTACTTCTAATATGTTTTCCATCTCATTTTACCCCCTATTCGCGCATTTTCGGATCTAATGCATCACGAAGTCCATCTGCTAGAATATTAAACCCGATCATAATTAACGACATAACAATTGCCGGGAATATCATAATATGTGGATTAATTTGTAAAGCTTTGAATCCATCATTAATTAATGTACCTAACGATGCATCAGGTGCTTGTAATCCTAATCCAATAAAACTTAAAAAGGCTTCAAAAAATATTGCATTTGGAATGGTAAACATCGTATTGATGATAATCATTCCAATTGTATTCGGAATTAGATGTTTCGTTAAAATTCTAGTATGTGATGAGCCAAGTGTTTGTGAAGCAAGCACAAACTCTTGATTTTTTAATTTTAATACTTGCCCTCGAACAATTCTTGCCATACCAGTCCAACCGGTAATGGTCAACGCGATAATAATAGCCGTTATACCTGGATCCAGTATCATAATCATCAGAATAACAACAACTAAGTTAGGAATACCTACTAATATTTCAATAATACGTTGCATGATATTATCTACTCGTCCACCGAAATAACCTGAAATACCACCATATGCAACACCAACTAGCATATCAATAAGCGCTGCAATTAAAGCGATTAACAATGATATACGTGTACCAATCCACACACGCGTAAATAGATCACGTCCTAATGTGTCCGTTCCAAACCAGAAATATTCTTCCACTTGTTTATCTGCATATGGATCATAGTACGCCTTTATTTTTGCTGAATTATCAGAACCATCGCCCTCAGCTTTTACATCAAATTCGATATATGAAAAATCTTCTTGTGAAAAACGAGAAAGTGCTAATTCTTTTGCAGCATCTACTGATTCAGCTTCAAATGTTTCTGCTTTCTTCCCATCCAATCCTAGCCACTGAAAGTTTTCTAACCCTTGTACTTTTGGAGGCATACGTGATAATCCTAAGTCCTGGTCATCCAATCCATGGCTTGTTAACATTGGTGCAAAGATTGCAAGCGACGTTAAAACAACCAATACAACCATACCAAATATTGCTCCACCATTTTTACGTAGGCGAATCCACGCATCTTGCCAGAAGGAAAGACTTGGCCTATTTATTTGTTCACTTTTTTCTTCGTCTTTTTGCGCTGGAACAAACAGATCCTTTTTTAGATTGTCTTTATCCATTAATCTTTCCCTCCCGCTAGTCGAATCCTTGGATCAATAATGCCATATAGGATATCGATAATTAGAATAATTACAATGAATAAAAAGGCAAAGAATAGCGTTGTTCCCATTATAATTGAAAAGTCATTCGTTGTTACAGAATTAACAAATTGCTCCCCAATTCCAGGAATAGAGAATATTTTCTCAATAACTAATGTACCTGTCATTAAACTAACTGCCATTGGTCCCATTACAGTAATTAATGGAATTAACGCATTTCGCAATCCATGCTTAAAAATAATAGCGAATTTTGATACACCTTTTGCTTTTGCAGTTACAATATAATCAGAGCCTAATACTTCAATCATTTCCGTACGTAAAAAACGTGCAGAAATCGCCATTGGAAAAATAGCTAACGCGATGACAGGCATAATTGCTTGCTGCGGCGTACCCCAAAATGCAATTGGAAGTAAACCTAACTTTACACCAATATAATACTGCAACAACCCCGCAAAAATAAATGATGGAATAGAGATACCGATGACAGAAATAACATTAGAACTATAATCCATCCAAGAGTTTTGCCTGATTGCAGCTATTAAACCTAGTAGCATTCCTAATGTTGTCCCAACTACTAAAGCCCAAAAACCTAATTCTGCAGAAATAGGAGCTCTACTCATAAGTATATCTGTTACAGATTGGTTTTTCATCTGAAATGAAACACCTAAATCGCCTTTCGCTAAATTTCCAAGATACCTAACATATTGGACTGGAATCGGATCATTCAATCCGTATTTTTCCAATATAATTTCTCGCTGAGCTTCTGTCACTTTTTCTTCAGCTGTTAGAGGAGATCCGGGAAGCATTTTCATGAGGATAAATGAAAATGTGGCAATGATAAATAACGTGATAAGCATATATACAATACGTTTTAAAATATATTTAGCCATAATAATAACCCTCCTGTTCATCAAAGTTTCAACATTCGACATAAATGTTCAAACAATTCTAAAATTACACGCAAATGGAAAAAGAGAGCATATGCCTACTAAGGCAGTACACTCTCCTACCAAGATTAAATCTTGGTCCCAATTTGCTTCTATCTACTCTTCAATGTACGCGTGTTTATACGTGAAGTGAGCACCCATTGGGTTGACATTAACACCTTTTACAGACGGTCTCCATAAATATGCACGAGAACGTTGATACAACGGAGCAATTCCAGCATCTTCCATCAATACTTTTTCAGCTTTTAATAAGTTTTCATAACGTTTCGTTGTATCTGTTAAAAGCTCATTATTAGCTTCAGCAATTAAGGAATCATACTCTTCATTATTATAATTATTTGTCATATATGGTGAAGTAGATGTCCACATTTCTAACCATGTATTTGGATCGATATAGTCAGGACCCCAACCAGAGGCTTGAATGTCATATTCACCTTTTTCATTACGTGAAATACGCTCTTCAAAAGGTACAGAAACAACTTCTACTGTAAGCCCTTCTAAGTTTTCTTCTAATTGGTCTTTAACATAAGCATCCATCTCTAGTGCAACATCACTGTCACCACCAAGGTAACCTAACTCTACAGAATCTACACCAAGTTCTTCTAATCCTTTTGCCCAAAGTTCTTTTGCAGCTTCTTTATCTTCCGTAATTAGATCACCGTTTATCTCCCGGAAGTCTTCCTCTGTTTCCGGATGAGCTGTGAAATCTTTTGGAACTGCACCATTAGATGGAATAGAACCATTAGCTAAGATAACATCAACTAGATCTTGTTTATTAATTGACATTGCAATCGCTTTACGAATATTTTTATTCGCTAGCGCTTCATTTGCTTGGTTAAGCTTTAAATAGAACAACGATGGCTCAGAAAATGTTTTATAATCTTCTGTTCCTGCATATTTTTCCACATACTCAGCTGATAAATTAGCACGATCTATTTCGCCTGTGTTATACAAGTTAACTCTTGTACTTGTTTCCTTTACAACACTAACATTAATTTTTTCTAATTTAACGGATTCAGCATCCCAATATTTTTCATTTTTCACAAGTGTCCATTGTTCAGGATTTTCACCTGTTGGATTCCACTCTGTCAATGTAAACGGACCATTATACAGAACATTATCGGAATTTAATGCATAATCCTCACCTTTTTCAGTAACAAAGGCTTCATTAAGTGGCAAATATGTTCCGAAAGTTAATAGACTATGGAAATAAGGAATTGGTTTTTCAAGCGTGATTTTTAACTCTGTGTCACTCACCGCTTCTACACCTAGTTTATCTACTTCAACTTCTCCCTTACTAATTGCTTCTGCATTTTTAAGTACACCGTTCATCATAAATGGTCCATATTCAGAACCAGTAGCTGGATCTACAGCGCGTCTCCAAGCGAATACGAAATCATTTGCTGTTACAGGCTCATCGTTTGACCAAACAGCATCATCACGTAATTGAATGGTCCACTCCGTTCCGTCTTCACTAATTTCAGGCTCACCAGCTGCGATTGCTGGTACCGGTTGTGCATCTTCATCTAAACGATAAAGTCCATCCATTGTTGAACCTAAAAACTGAAATCCAACTTCATCAGTAGCTTGTGCTGAGTCCATTGTAGGAATTTGTGAAGCTTCCGTTATGTTTAATACTTGTTCTGGCGCGCTATCTGCTTCATCCTTGCCACTATCTGATGATGTATCATCACCACTACAAGCAGCAAGAAATACTGTTAGCACTAGTCCGAAAACTAGCAATAACCAATTTGACTTTCTCATTGTAACAATGACCTCCCCTAAGTTTTAATTTTCTAAATATTTCGCAGATGATAATATCCACAAAATGAATTATACAAGTTTTCTAACAATTTTGCATTATTTTTTTATACAAGCTTATGATAAACAGGTAAAAAGGACTATTAAAAATTAGATATAATTTACTTAATAGTCTTTTAGAACTACTTTTTCACGTTTGTTTCTTAGATTATTTAATGTGTACTATTCTATCCTTAATGATTCGCTTTATGCTATACTACTTTTTAGTATCAATACAAAGGGATGTGAGCATTTGCCAGCTTTAGTAAAATGTAAAACACAATTTATTATCCTCCTAATAAACTTTTTTTTAACAATTGTGATAGCTGTCATCGTTCATAAAAATGTTGCATTATTATATTTAATTAACATACTATTTTATTTCGATATTTTATACCTATTACTCTGGTTAATGTTTATTACTATTAAAGGTGGATTCTTTGATGGGGTGACATATGGTTTTAGAAAAGCAGGTGGCAGTATTTTTAGAAAAAACAGCACGGTTGAATGGGAAGAAAAACCTTTACCTTCAAAACGAATTGATACTAAATTCATTCCATTGTTTCGCTTTCAAGCAATTTGCCTTACTTTTACCATACTCATTCTATTAGCTTTTTATTACTTGTAGTTGCATGTTCTTGATGATTTCATTATAATTAATAATTAATATTGAAATATTGATGTTGATTAAGTTTAGGATTTATTCCCGCTAGTTAAACAGAGAGTCTGGATAGCTGAGAACAGGCACTAAGGAATAATGAACGTGGAACTTAGGAGTCATCGTTGTTTGATAACAACCGTAAATCAGGCGTTAACTGTTTTGAGTGATCTCATATTCCTGAGGTAAAAAGGGTGGCACCACGATTGTATCGTCCCTTTCTATGGAGTATGTTTTTTTATTTTCTAAGAACAAAATTTAGTTTGTTCACTGCTTTGATTAGTAACAAAACAAACATTAAAGGATGAGAATAATGAAAACAATTTTTTCTGGCATTCAACCTAGTGGCTCTTTGACACTTGGAAATTATTTAGGAGCTTTAAAACATTTTGTCGATCTTCAAGCTGATCATAACTGTTATTTTTGCATTGTAGATGAGCATGCGATTACCGTACCACAAGATCGATTAAAGTTACGAAACAATATCCGTTCACTTGCGGCACTGTACTTAGCTGTTGGGATTGATCCAAATCAATCCACACTATTTATTCAATCAGAAGTACCTGCACACACACAATTAGGCTGGATCATGCAAACAATTAGTTATATTGGTGAATTAGAACGAATGACGCAGTTTAAAGATAAATCTTCAGGTAAAGAAACTGTATCTTCCGCACTGTTAACCTATCCACCTCTTATGACTGCGGATATCCTACTTTACAATACAGATGTTGTACCTGTAGGTGAAGATCAAAAACAGCATTTAGAATTAACCAAAACATTGGCACAACGATTCAATAATAAGTACAATGATATTTTTACTATTCCGGAAATTAGCGTTCCAAAAGTCGGCGCTCGAATTATGTCATTACAAGAACCAACACGAAAAATGAGCAAGTCCGATGAAAACCAAAAAGCCTCTATATTTATACTTGATGAGCCAAAACAAATTGAAAAGAAAATAAAAAGTGCAGTAACAGATTCAGAAGGAATTGTTCGATTTGATAAAGAAAATAAACCAGGAATAAGTAACTTATTGACAATTCATGCAAGCTGTACTGGTGAAAGTATAGAATCGTTAGAAAATAAATATGAGCATGTTGGGTACGGTGTATTTAAACAGGAAACGGCTGATGTATTAATTGATTTATTAGCACCTATTCAGAAACGTCACAATGAATTAATTCAATCACCAGAATTAGATGACATTCTAGATCATGGTGCAGACAAAGCTGCCGTTAAAGCGAATAAAACTTTAGCAAAAGCAAAAAAAGCAATGGGTTTGGGTCGTGTGAAGAAGAAAAAATAATAACTTAAAAAAGTCATTCCCCTTTTAGCTGGGAATGACTTTTCACAATATTCTCTTATACCTATGGTTGTGACTAGTTTCTTTTTCAAGTTCCCATAGTTGTTCAAAAAAAGGTTGGCCTTTCACCATTTTTTTGCAGATATGTTCATGTTGAGGAGACCAGCTCTTCACCAGTGCCGAATAAAGCTGATTCCACGCTTTAGAAAACGTCAACTTTCTAATCGATCGATAGTCATTTGGTAACCATTCTGTTAACCAATATTGTATCTCTTGCGTATTTTCTGTTTGTTTTAGTTGATCAAGTACCATCATTAACAATTGTTTTAAGTGTCGTTCCCTTCGAGTTAATCCTACCATTACTTCTGGAGGCAAAGATAAAATGTGATGACTTTTCTGTAATGTTTCTTTTTCTAATACAAATTGATATTTTTTACATGATTTAACTGTTTCAAATACTAATCTTTCTTGTCTAGGGATTAAACGACTCTTCCTAATTGGGATTTTATATCCCATCGTATCAATCGCTAAAGCTGACTCACCATCTGTTACAATCGTGGCATATTCAATAGGAATTCTATCTTGATTTTTACGAAGATACGTGGCATTTTTTATTTGTCTTAACAAGCTTTCTGGAAGGTCGGTTAAGTCATTTTCAGTTTGTTGAAACAGCCTAGAGTCAACATAAGTTACAGGTACCTGGTCCAATATCTCAATTCCATCATACTTACGCCATTCATGGAATTCGCAAACATTGTAACCATTCTCCTCTCCTTCAAACCAATTCACCCATACATCATGTAAATATTGCATATGTAATACCTCACTTCCATTCATCAAACTACATTCAATTTATACTATTTGATTAAAAGAATTGCATTTCATTTAGCATTCAGTATGGCCAACTCAAGATTTTTTATTCATTTTACTATATGCGCTAACTTTGGGATTGTGACAGAAATAATTAGAATTCCTAATAATAACAAATAACATTCATTTCTTGATAAAATAAACTTAAAATACTCTAGCCATGTTAATCCTGCTGGAATCAGATTGAGATATAAAACCATGGTGACACTTCCTGCTACCGTGAATCCAAAGCCAATTAAAAACATGCATAAATAAATCATCACCATTCCCCTTTTTTTAGCTTGTCCTATATTTAAATTGTATGAATCAGACAAAAAAGAATACCAATAGCAGAGTAATTATGAAATCCATTTAGAAATATAAAAAAAGCTGCCTATAGCTAGACAGCCCTTCCGATTTCTATTAATATTTTTTGAAAATTAATGTTGCGTTGTGTCCACCAAAGCCTAAAGAATTACTTAAAGCATAAGAGATACTTAAACTTTTGGCTTTGTTTGGTACATAATTTAAATCACATTCAGGATCTTTTGTTTCATAATTTATTGTAGGTGGAATCATGCTATCAGTTATTGATTTAATACATGCAATAGCTTCTACTGCTCCAGCTGCACCTAACAAGTGACCTGTCATCGACTTAGTAGACGATATGTCAAGATCATATGCATGTTCACCAAATACAGTTTTTACTGATTTAGTCTCAAATGAATCATTCATTGGTGTGCTTGTTCCATGTGCATTGATATAATTTATTGCAGTTACATCAATTGCAGCATCTTCTATCGCTTGGCGCATAGACCTTGCAGCACCTTCTCCATCTGGTGAGGGTGCTGTAATATGATAAGCATCTGCCGCTGAACCATATCCAACAATTTCTGCATAAATCGTTGCCCCTCTCGCTTCGGCTGCTTCTAATGATTCTAATACTAAAATGCCTGCTCCTTCTCCCATAACAAAACCATCACGATTTTTATCAAACGGGCGACTTGCTGTTTTTGGATTATCATTAAAGGATAATGCTTTAGCAGTTGAGAATCCAGCCACTGCCATATTCGTTATTGGCGCTTCAGCACCGCCAGCAATCATATAATCTGCATCGCCTCGTTCGATTACTTTAAAAGCATCGCCAATTGAATTTGTCCCTGTAGCACATGCTGTTACCGTACAAGAATTAATTCCTTTTGCTCCTAATTGAATTGAAATTTGACCAGCAGCCATATCAGGTATTAACATCGGTACAAAGAATGGGCTTACACGGCGATAACCTTTTTCATTGAATTTCTTGAACTGCTCTTCGTAAGTTGCCATGCCTCCAATACCAGAACCTACCCAAACACCTACTCGTGACGCATTTTCGTCATTAATATCTAATTTTGCATCTTCTACAGCCATTTTCGCTGCAGCCACTGCATATTGCGTAAATAGATCCATTCTTTTGGCTTCTTTTTTATCAATATACTGAGTCGGATCCCAATCTTTCACTTCTGCCGCAACTTTGGCAGGGAAATCATCTTTATTAACTTTAGTAAAATAATCAATACCCGACTTTCCTTCAATTAAATTAGACCATAATTGATCAATTGTATTACCTAATGGGCTCACAGTCCCCATGCCTGTTACTACCACTCGTTTCTTGGTCATGCCTATTTCCTCCTATATATAATCTAGCAATTTATTTTTAGTCAATACATTAAGATAGATTTTATCATTTATTTACCCCATTTTAAACCAACAGCACCCCAAGTCAAACCACCACCAAATCCTACTAGTACAACAAAATCATCATCTTTCACATCTCCACTCTCAACCGCTTCAGCTAATGCGATTGGAATCGAAGCCGATGACGTATTTCCGTATTTTTTAACAGAAGTTGCCATTTTATCTACCGGTATATCTAGTTTGTTCCTTGCCGCTTCCATGATTCGAATATTCGCTTGATGTGGAACTAAGTAGTCAACATCTTCTTTACTTAATCCTGCTTGCTTGACTACATTTAATGATGACTCAGGCATTTGTCTCACAGCAAATTTAAAAACTTCTCTACCGTTCATTTGAATATAATTATCTTTTTGTTGCAGGTACTTACCTCCAGCACCATCAGCTCCTAATTCAAATGACTTAATGCCACGGTCACCACTTACCTTACCTATGACAGCCGCTCCAGCTCCATCGCCAAATAACACACACGTATTACGGTCTTTCCAGTCAGTAATTTTGGATAGTTTCTCCGCACCTACAACTAACACGTGTTTATAAACACCAGTATCAATAAATTGCTTCGCTGTTATTACTCCATACATAAAACCAGCACAAGCTGCACTAATATCCATCGCAGCAGCTTTTGTTGCACCTAAACGTTCTTGCAGCATACAAGATACGGTAGGGAATGATTTGTCTGGTGTAACAGTTGCTACTAAAATAAGATCAATTTCTTCTGGTTTTATTTCTGCGTTCTCTATAGCTTGTTTGGACGCTTGATAAGCCATATCAGCTGTATCTACGTCATCATCTGCAATGCGACGTTCTTCTATCCCTGTTCTTGTACGAATCCACTCATCGTTTGTGTCCACTATCTTTTCTAAATCTTGATTTGTTAGTATTCTTTCTGGAACATATTTACCTACGCCAGTTATACCTGCGCTCATATGCTTCAACCCTCTCACTAGGAATTCAATATATTTTTTTACATCATATATTAAGACTTGGTACTAATATAATTTAATTTTAATATTTTAGCAAGTATTGAACGATTTGTTTATACGAAATATAATATACAAAAGAAAGAACGAAAGCACTGATAAAATCAGTTTACCTTTCGTTCGGTAGTAAGCCTGTTTTTACATATTGCTCAATTTCATTTTCTATCTTTTGTTTAAACACTTTGGGTACTTTAGGGCTAAAAGTGCCAAGTGAGATGACATCATCCTCAAAATCATAGGTGAATATTCCACCAGCTAATTTCCCTTTATCAAATTGTTCTGCTGCTTGTATATATAGCTTGTCCACATACTGAACCGTACTAGTTAGCACCGTTTCATTTCCTAAATCAGATTGGTCTGTTACAAAACCAATTGCATACTTCTGAGATTCCCGCACTCGATCAATAATTTCTTTACTAAACGAATCCCCGGCTGGATAAAATACGTCGACTTCATTTTTGTTCATAGTAGAAAATATCGACAAAGCACGTTCCGTATTGTCCCAGTCATTAACGAAGTTCAATGAAATATTCGCATCTGGATTTTGATAATTGACGCCTTCATAAAATCCTTCAATTTCTGGTTGCCATTCATATGCACCAATGATCCCTACTTGATTTGTTTCTGTCATTTTCCCAGCTACCATGCCCGCAAAAAAACCCATTGCATTGGAATTGAAATGTAGGCTCGTTAAGTTATCACCTTCATAAGCACCATCAAAATAAACAAAATGTATTTCAGGATAACTTTCTTTTATACTATTGAAATATTTACCGTAAATGCTACTATGACCAAAAATTAGATTAACACCTTGCATAGTAAATTCATTTACAGCTTTATTTACTTCAGACTGGTTTTTTACTTCTTCTTTAAAATAAACATCTACATTGTACTTGTCTTTAATTTGTAGTAAACCTTGATATCCTTTTTCTCCCCATGTCTGATCATTAATAGAATGTTCAACAAGCATCCCTACTTTATTGATCTTTCCACCAGTATTACAACCAGCTAAAGAAACGATAAGAAAAAATAAACTAATAAAATAAAAAAAAATAATGATGTTTCTCAATACATGCACACCCTTATTCATATATGATTTCTATTTTATTTTACCTTTTCCTTTTGAAACAGTAAACGTAAAACATAGTTAAAAAAACATTACATTGTTAATATAATTCATGATATTGTTGAAAATGTTCTTCTAGCTTCTCTAATTTATGATCCATATTCCTTTTTTCTATTATATATATGATTGATTTATTGCAGTTCATTGTTTCTTTGTCAGCAGATTCTAATTGAATCGAAGTTGGCTTTAATCTTGCCTTCATAATTAACATAACAACTAAAACAAAAATTTGAATAGATACACCTTTCTCATGAAACAATTCTGAGCCCAATAGAATTGTTTTATCATTCCAATAGAACCAACTTTTATCCCTTGGCATCCATTCACCGTATATCATTGGTGCATGAATATACGTCATTGACTCTGATTTTTTCGTAATTTCTTTCGTATGAATAAAATAACAAGGAAAATTCTTCACTAAATAATCACACGTTTGGTATGAATGATCGATAAGCAAAACATTTGTTTGTTCCTGGTGTATAACTTCTTCTAATACATCCTCAATATCTTCCCGAAATGTAAAATTTGCATTTCTACCTACCGACAATAGCAAGTGTGTTTTTAAATCAGAATCTAATGTATCTACACCTACAACCTTTTCTCCTTTTGATAAAAGGTGCTCAATGATATGATAACCAATCCAATGAAATGCGTTGACGACCACATACATAATAGTCTCCCTTTCTTTAATTTGTGTGGTTTTCGTTCATTACCACTTCCCTATCACATAAGGAGTTATATGATTCAACAACATAGTTACTCATTTTTCACATTCATAAATTAATTCATGTATGCAAAGCATAGAATTAATGTTTCAAAAAAGATTCACTTTATTTTCACACTATTATTTGGTACGATATATAAAGAATGTTCTAATAGAGGTGAGAACCATGCGTTACCTTGGCTTATTAATTTGGTCATTTGCAATTAGCTCAGCTGTAGGCTATTTATTATTAAGCATGGCTGGAGAACCATTTAGTTTAGGACCAGTCCTTGCTTTAACAGTAGGATTTACTGTTATAGTCTCAATAGTTGGAGATGGTATTATTACAAAAAATGATACAAACGAAACAGTCGAATAGTTAGGTAGATACCCCCTTTCCACATCTATTGGTAAGGGGGTGTTTTTAACATCAATACCAAGGAAGTACGCTTAATGCTGTTAAAGCAGCCAACGGAAGTACTAATCTTCTAAAGCGACCATAACCTGGATACGGACCATATCCATACGGATAACCTCCATAGCCGTAAGGTGAGTAATATTGTCGATTATTATCCATATCCGGTGATACAGGCATCGTATTCGGTATTGCAAGGTACACATTTTGTTCATCAACATCTGTTATAATCCCATCGATGGTTGTACCATCTGATGTTTCTATTAGCACATAATGATGTATATGATTTTTACATAAATCATACATATGGAATGAATGGTGTTGTGGTTGTTTCATTTAACCCTCTCCTTTCCTTCATTCTTAACTTATGCAATCTCAATAATTAGTGTGACAAACACACAGATCTAAAGACAACAGTAGTTAAACACGTTTAACTAAAATAATTGTTTAGGGGAGTTATTATGGAATATTCAGATTCACTCGTATTGTTATTGAAATATATCTTTTTTGGATTTATTCAAGGATTTACAGAACCTATTCCCATCTCATCCAGTGGGCACTTAGTTATTGTTCAAAATTTATTTAACTTAAAATTAGATAATTTATCGTTTGAAATATTAGTTAACTTTGGATCGTTAATAGCCGTTCTAATTATTTACCGAAATGATATTATTCGATTAATTCAAAATGGTTTCCAATACATAGTCAGTAGAGAGAAACAAGCAAAAAATGATTTTAATTTTATCTTGTATCTCGTTGTAGCAACCATTCCTGCTGGTGTAATCGGTTTACTTTTCGAAGACCATATTGGTGCATTTTTTAGTGTTAACAAGATGATTGGTATCACCTTAATTATCACTGGTATTGCTCTATGGATCATCAGAAATATTCGAGGTCGTAAAAATGATGGTGCATTAACATTAAAAGATGCAATCATTATTGGTTTAGCACAATCTGTTGCACTAATCCCTGGTATTAGCCGTTCTGGTGCTACCATTGTAGCTGCTATGTTATTAGGTATGAAACAAGAAACAGCTTTACGATTCTCATTCTTATTGTATATCCCTATTAGTTTAGGAACCATGGTTCTATCGCTTGATGATTTACTTACACCCGAACTCAAAACAATGTGGATTCCTTATCTGTTAGCATTTATTACAGCAATCATTGCTACATACTATGCACTCCGTTGGTTTATGAACATTATGGCTAAAGGAAATCTAAAATACTTTGCCTTCTATTGTTTTATCGTCGGTTTCTTTGCTTTGCTTTTATTATAAACAGTTTTAAACTAAGGATAATAAACCTAATTCGCTAGGAGCTGATATCAATGAGGGAAAACATACAGCTTAAAGGTATCTCTACAGAACTTTCATCTATTTTATCAGTAGTTGACCATCGCATGCCTATAAAAAAGAACACATTCTTATTTCAACAAGGAGAAGAAGTATCTGAGTTATATATTATCTATTCTGGAAGAATACAAATTGGAAAGATTTCACCTGATGGACGTGAGCTTACCTTACGTATTTGTGCTAAAAATGATATTGTTGGCGAACTAGCTATGGAAGAAGAGCATGCTAAATACATTCTCAATGCGAAAGTGATGGAAGATGGCGAAGTTGGTGTTATAAAAAAACAGACACTAGAAGAAAAATTATTAGCTGACCCAAAATTAACAATGGAATTTTTAAAAATAATGAATTTGAATTATCGGAGAGATCAAACAAAATTTCGTGATCTTGTTCTTCATGGTAAAAAAGGTGCTTTATACTCTACCCTGATACGATTAACTAACAGCTATGGAATTAAAAAAAACGATGGTATCCTAATCAATATTAGCTTAACGAATCAAGAGTTAGCTAACTTCTGTGGCACTTCACGTGAAAGTGTGAATCGCTTGTTAAATGAGCTAAGAAGAAATAAAATAATCAACATAGAAAAAGGAAAAATCACAATATTTGATTTAGATTATTTAAAGAAAGAAATTAATTGCGAAAATTGTCCAATTATCTTATGTACAATCGATTGAAATGATGCAACAAGGACACAAATTAAGTTATGAAAAATTGAAAAACGAACTGGATTTCTTTCCAGTTCGTTTTTTGTTACCTTTACTTTGATCAATATTTTAATCAGGGATACCTAATGCAATTTTTGCATATCTTGACATACGATCTTTACTCCAAGGCGGGCTCCAAACAATATTTACTTGCGTACTGGTTACTTCTGGAATATCTTCTAAGCAACGTTTTACATCTTCTTCAATATGTCCAGCTAATGGGCACCCCATTGCTGTTAATGTCATCGTTACAACAGCCGTTCCATCTTCTTCTAAATCAACACCATAGACAAGCCCCAAATTAACGATATCTATTCCAAGTTCCGGATCAATTACATTTTCCAAAGCACCCATCAAATTTTCTTGCAATGCTTCACTCATCTTTTTATACCTCCTGCTAACATACTTATTATATATTATAAACATAAATCTTTAAAAATTAAATGATCTACACCATATTTTTATAATTGTAATTCAAACCAATTCACCATCTCAAGTGTTGCGAAGCGACTTACTTTATGCCCTCTTTCAACTTCTCGTAAAAAGCGAATATTTTCAGGGTTTTTATACAATGATACGATCGATTCATGGAAGCTATACGACTGGTCAAAAGGGACAATCTCATCTTTTTCACCGTGCCAGAAAAAAAGCGGTCTTTCAGCTAACACTTCAGGTTGTAAAGATAAATCAATTCTTCTTGCCTCTTCTATAATAGCATTTATTTCATCATTAGAAATAAATCCTTTCACCCCTTGTTTATCCAACACATTAATTAGCTCTTCCATATATGTTGTTAATTTGGGTGTTCCCATAAGAATAGCTGCGGATTGAATCCAAGGATACTGTGTTAAAGCAGCTGCCGTTGTCATTCCACCCATGCTTGTCCCCGCAAGTCCAAACCTTCCATTATCAATGAGATCCTTTTCATCTAATTTTTGTTTAATTTGTTTAATTTCCATTACATTCTGTTTAATGATTTCAAAGAAATTCAATTGCCTTTTTTCTTTTGAAATATCTCCTTCTCTTTCGCCATGAAGATGACAATCAGGTAAAATAACACGATAACCTTTCTCTGCTAATAAATATGCCAACGGTAGATTGTGCTCTTTCGCACTAGTAAAGCCATGAATAAAAGTTAACACTGGTAGAGCTTTGTTTATATGAGCTGCTTCCTCTACCATTAAAATCGGTATCTGATTCCAATAAATTTTATTAATATGTATCATCTGATTAGGATCCTTTCTCATTTTAAGAATGACATTATACTAATATCATATATTCTAAAAACAATAGATGCAAAAAATTAATCACAAAAAGATTAATTCCTTTACAGTTAACCTTTTCTTCATTACACTATACTTACTAATAAGAGGTGATTTTATATGACAAATAATCGGCATCTAATTGCTTTAGATTTAGATGGCACATTACTAACTGATAAAAAATTCATCAGTGAACGAACAAAACAAACCGTCCTACAAGCAAAAAAAGAAGGACATATTGTTGTAATAGCAACAGGAAGACCACATCGAGCAAGTATTGACTACTATCATGAGTTAGGATTAGACACACCGATGGTCAATTTTAATGGTGCTCTTATTCACCACCCCACTGACACAAAATGGAAATCACTGCATAGCCCACTTCCTGTACGAACAGCTAAAGAAATTATTCAAACATGCTATGACCTTAATGTGAAAAATATTATGGCTGAGGTTTCTGATGATGTTTATCTTGATCGATATGATGAAGAATTAATGGCAATTTTGCATACAGACAAAGAAGAAAGTCCAATTACAATCGGTTCATTAAAAAATCAACTAAAAGTAGATCCTACATCACTGTTAATTCATCCAAATGACTCCTACATTGCTTCTTTGAGAAAAAAATTAGATCATGACCACGCAACGGTTATTGAACATCGTAAATGGGGGGCACCATGGAACGTCATTGAGATAGTGAGAAAAGGAATGAATAAGGCAGTAGGTTTACAACGAATTGCGCATTATTATCATATTTCCCAAGAGAATATCATTGCCTTTGGTGATGAAGATAATGATTTAGAAATGATTGAGTATGCTGGTGTTGGTGTCGCAATGGGTAATGCGATTGATGAGTTAAAACAAATCTCTAATCACGTTACTGACAGTAATGAAGAGAATGGCATCGGATTATTTTTAGAAAAATACTTAAAATTATCAATTGAAACTGTGTAGATTATTGTATAAAACAGCTATATTTTGCTCAAATTAAACTTGTAATTCATTTTGAATTACAAGTTTTTTGTTTGTAATGACATCTGCGTGTTTAATTACTGTAGGAGGGTTAAGCATGACGAAAAAAAGTAAATCCAAACGTTTTACCGCACAAGGTGCTGATGCAGTGAAGAAACATGACGAACGTTTTCCGTACAGAGAACGACTGGCAGATTTAGAGCAAAACAAAAATAATTTATAGGAGGGGCACGTCATGGAAAATCGTCTTATGCAACAAGCTAAACAAACCATTCAGCGTTTAACAAACGGACATTCGATGTCCGATCAAGATAAGCAGGCGGCAACTACTGCAATTCAATCAGCTTACTCAAAGGCTACACCTGAAGAACAACAAGAACTTCAGAAGTTAGAGCAACAATTAAGAGATCATTAAGAATTACAATAAATTTTAAAAAAGTAAGTTACTCCTTTTAACGATAATAAAAAGCGGTTTCTATGACATAACCGCTTTTTGTTATTTATTAAATAGTCGCTGTACTAATCGTTTGATACGTGCTTCTAACTGTTCTAAGCTAAATGGCTTAGTGATATAATCATCGGCACCAAGCTCTAGTGCTCGAACCATATCACTATTTTTTTGTCTACCTGTTAACATAATGATCCCAAGTTCCTGTTCACTTACAATTTCTCTAAGTTTCTTCAATATATCTAGTCCATCCATATTTGGTAAAATACCATCCAACAATAGTATTTTTTTATCTCTTCCTTTATACCAATCAGAGGTAATAAAGCTTTCTCCATCCGAAAAGCTTTTAACTACTATATGATATGGGGCGATCTCTAACTTGGCCATCTTATCCTCCAACATTCGTTGAATAAAACGATCATCGTCAACGATTGCTATTTTCAACGTTTCTTTTTGCTCTCGTTTTTGATCTTGATTTAATAAAACATTATATTTCACAATTTGTTTACGACCGTTTTCTTTACCATAGTATAGTGCACGATCAGCTTGTTCAATTAATGTTTCTACTTGTTCAATTTGCATGTCCATCTCTGAAACACCAGCTGTAAAACTGATAGGTAAATGTATATCATTTAGTCTATATGGTGCCTTCAGTAATTTATTTAACAGTTGTTGCATATATGTGGCTGCAGCTGATTGATCTAGTTCATTAATAATAAGAATAAATTCTTCCCCACCATAACGGATAAAATAATCTTGTTTTTGTTTATTATGTAAAATAAAGGAAGAAAAATGCTTTAATACGTCATCCCCTACTCCATGACCATATTGATCATTGATTTGTTTAAAAAAATCCAAGTCTAAAATTGCAATACAAAATACTTTATCCCATTTCTTGTATTTTTTCATTAACCCTTTCCAAATATTATTTAAAAACGTACGATTATATGCTTGTGTTAACTCGTCAATTAATACGCTTTCTCTAAAAAACTCCTGTTGACGGATACGATTTTCTAAAATATGTTGTAACAAATTATACTGTATTGGTTTCCCAATAAAATCTGTAACATCTGCATCGTATGCTCTAATTTTCAAGTTCTCATCTTCGCCTTTACCAACTACCATCATAATTGTCCCAGATTCGCTTGCACGCTTTTTTAAGCGATGAATAATCTGAAATACCATTTGCTCATCATTACATAGATGAAGTATAAGGATATCAGGGTGGAAATCATAAAAAAATTGAACTGCTCTATTTTTATTTGTAGCTAGCAAGACTTCATAGTTTTTATCTTCTAATGCTTCTTTTATTTGATTCAATGTATTCTCATTATTATCAATTAATAATACTCTTTTTCGATTTTCTAATTTTCTTTCTTTTTCGTAAAATACAGCCATAAGCGGTTGAATAAAATGATGGCACTCTACATTTGTCCAGTGTGTTTTCTCATTTGAGATCAACTGATTTAACAAGTAAGAGGACATGTGTGTTAATACTTCTAAGTCTACATAACTAGCTGTGTTTTTTATATTTTCTAACATTTCATATAAATCGTTGCTTGAAATCGTTGCTTGTTGCTGCAATGCATTTATTATTTTTTTGTGACGTTCAATAAACATTTGCTTGCATGTATCCATAAAGCGTTCACTCCAAATTCTCATTCGCATTGATCTTTATATCTTTTCCATCCATTTGATTGTATACTTTTATAAGCGTAAAACAAGTTGGATCGTTTATCAATGCTTTTACACTTTAATATTAAAGATAATTTTGCTAAACTAAACAAAAGAATAATTTAGTTCTAGGAGGAAATAACATGAGTGTTTTAGTCGAATCTACACCTAACCCAAATGCCATGAAATTCAGTACGAATTCAATGATATTTGAAGGGAATAATAGTATTGCCGTCATGCCTGGTCAAACAAGTGAGCATGCTATCATGAATGATTTAATGAAATTAGAGGGTGTTGACAATGTATTTGGGTTTCAACACTTTATTACTGTTAATAAATTAATTGATGCTGATTGGGATCAGATCATTCCTGAAGTAGAAGCAATCATTAATGAATATGGATACTAGCTTGATAAAGTAAAAAAATGTACGAGGTAAAATTGCCTCGTACATTTTTTAATCATTTTTTCTGAAGAAACCAAAAATTCCTGTTGTTTGCACAACATTAGTGAAAGCATTCGGATCAACTTCATGTATAATTCGTTCTAAATCATATAGTTCGTACCTTGTAATTACTAATACGAGCATTGCTTTATCTTCTTTCGTATATGCTCCTCTTGCAGGTAATATAGTAATACCTCTGATCATCGTCTCGTGTATCGCTTGTTGTAATTCATCCGCTTTTTTCGTGACAATCATTGCAGTTACTTTTTCATGACGAGTATGTAATGCGTCAATTACACGTGTTGAAACGTATAATGCAAGCAAAGTGTACAACGCATTCTCTGGCTTATTTAAATAACCTGCTAATACAATGATTATTCCATTAATAATCATCAAGTAGCTACCTATCGGGCGATCTTTCATGCGTGATAAAACCATTGCCACAATGTCAGACCCACCAGTAGAAGCACCCCATTTAAGAGTAATACCTATGCCAACACCACCGAGAACTCCTCCAAATACTGCGTTTAACATAATATCTTCTGAAAAACTAATGATTGGTAATATTTCTAAACAAATCGTTGTAATAGCAACAGACAAAAAACTGTAGATCGTAAAGTGTTTCCCAACTTTAAACCAACCTAGAATGGCAACAGGAATATTTAATAATAATAGCCAAATCCCAGTACTAATAAAATCAATTCCTAAATAATCTGAAAATATAGTTGATAATAGTTGCGCCATTCCAGTAAAACCACTAGCGTATACATTTGCACCAATTAAAAAAAAGTTCAGTGCAAACGCATTTAGTAATGCTCCAATCACAACGAGCACAATTCGTTTTGCTTCAAATAAAAACATTTCATACACCTCCAATTTGCATTACAACTATAACATTTCCTCATTTATGTTAAACATACCCAGACTGTTGGTTCGTTAATCAAATAACAAGATGAAGTTATTTTACTTTGACGAATACCCTCGCTAACTATAAACTAGAAGTAATACTTATGCAATGACTTCACTTTAACTTTTTATAAAAAGAATGTATTGGGGGATAAAAAATGACGATTCAAATTTTAGCAGATTCTGCATGTGATTTATCACAAGAAGATTTGACAACGTTTCAAATCGATTCTATACCTTTAACTGTACAATTAAAAGAGAGCAATTATGAAGATGGAAAAACGATTTCTGCTAAGACAGTTTATGATGCAATGCGTGATGGTGAATCTCCAAAGACTTCACAAGTTTCTCCTTCTGCCTTTCAAACTCTATTTGAACTTTATGCAAAAAAAAATACACCTTGCCTTTACCTTGCTTTTTCATCTGAATTGTCAGGTACTTATCAGTCAGCCAAAATCGCAGAAAAAGAGGTGAAAGAAAACTATCCTAATTGGGAATTAACAATTATTGATACAAAATGTGCCTCAATAGGGTACGGACTAGTTGTAATTCGAGCTGCTGAATTAGCTAAACAAGGAGCCTCTATGGAAGAAATCAAACAAGTTAGTAACTACCATGCTACACATATGGAGCATATTTTTACTGTTGACGATTTAGAGTATCTATATCGAGGTGGCAGGGTTAGTAAGTCCGCAGCTTTTGTAGGTACATTACTTAAAATCAAACCACTACTTCATGTAGAGGACGGAAAGCTTATTCCACTCGAAAAAATTCGCGGTTCTAAAAAAGTTTGGAAACGCATGTTAGACATCATGGAAGAACGTGGAGAGGATTTGAAAAATCAGCGAATTGGCATTAGTCATGGAGACGTATATGAGACGGCAACTCAATTAGCTGAGATGATCAGAGAAAAGTTTGAAGTTAAGGACATTAAGATTAATATGATCGGTTCAAGTATTGGCGCACATGCAGGGCCAGGTACAATTGCGTTATTCTTCTTAAATGACACATACGAATAATCACTATTTTAATAATATACAAATACTTACATTTTACAAAACAACTTATTTTTAATCTTTTATCATATAACTATGGGATACAAACAAAATAAGTAACAGATAATAAAAATCGAACTATTAACCGCATTTTAAGGTTTATAGTTCTTTTTTCATTAAAATAATTGCATCCTAGTTATCTTAAGATTATAATTTACTGTATTTATGCTACATAATATAAGTTGCATGTCAAAGTTACTAAAAAGATGTTGCTATCTAAATAAAATAGTCGTAAAGTAATACCCATATCTTCACTTTTTTTAAACTTGTAAAAAAGTGAACATGTTAGCAAGTCTCTAAATGAGTAAGGAAGGAGTAGCTTTATTGACAGATGTAAATAGAACAAAAAAAATGACATTATTTGCTCTAACTTGGCCAATCTTTATTGAAATATTACTTCATATGCTCATGGGAAATGCAGATACACTTATGCTTAGTCAATACTCAGATAATGCCGTTGCAGCAGTAGGGGTTTCCAATCAGATTCTATCTGTTGTTGTTGTAATGTTTGGTTTCGTAGCAGCTGGAGCCTCCATTCTAGTTGCACAAAATCTTGGTGCTAATCGTCCATTGATTGCTGGAAGGATAGCCGTTACATCCATTAGCCTCAACTTATTATTTTCACTACTATTAAGTATATTTCTTGTTTTTTTCAGCACCTCACTATTACGTCTAATGGACTTACCTAAGGAACTAATGAATGAAGCAGACGCATATATGAATATTGTAGGTGGATTTATTTTTGTTCAGGCACTCATTATGACTGTTTCTGCTATTTTACGGAGCTACGGGTTTACGAAAGATACGATGTACGTCACCATAGCTATGAATATTATGAATATTATTGGTAATTTCTTTGTTATCTTTGGTCCATTTGGTTTTCCTGTGTTAGGAGTAATTGGTGTTGCATATTCTACAATGTTTAGTCGATTTTTAGGATTTATCACTTTATTGATTATACTAATCAAACGGAACAAAGGAACACTCCCATTTCGATCATTTTATCGGTATGATAAACAAAATGTTTTAGATTTACTCAACATAGGGGTTCCTTCTGCTGGTGAGCAATTATCTTATAATGCTAGCCAAATGGTCATTACTTACTTTATTGCGCAATTAGGAACGATAGCAATTACTACAAAAGTATATGTGCAAAATATTATGATGTTTATTTTATTATTTTCAATCGCTATTGGCCAAGGTTCTCAAATTTTAATCGGACATATGATTGGTGCTGGTGATATCGACTCCGCTTATAAACGCGGATTAAAAAGTCTAAAAATCGCAATTATTATAAGTGCGTTAGCTGCTATTATCGTGTACTTTTTAAGTGATTTTTTATTAGGTATTTTCACTAGTAATCAAACCATTCTTGAAGAAGGAGCTTTATTGTTACTTGTCACTATTATTTTAGAACCCGGTCGAGCGTTTAACTTAGTAGTCATTAATGCATTGCGTGCAACTGGTGATGTGAAATTCCCTGTATTTGTTGGTATTTTATCCATGTGGGGAGTTAGTGTTACTTTTGCTTGGTTTTTTGGAATCTTTTTAGGGCTTGGTCTTATCGGTATATGGATTGGATTTATTGCTGATGAATGGCTTCGAGGAATATTTATGCTCAAGCGTTGGCGGTCAAAAGTATGGGTTCGAAAAGTATATGTCAATAAAGAGCAAACAGTAGACTAACCTGCTGTTTGCTCTATTTTAACTAATGATTCATCTATCTAAGTATGTTAGTAGTTGAGACTCCATTCATTAATTAGACAAATGCTCTCACTATCTTGGATTGTCGTTTCATCATAATGAGCAGATGTATATTTTTGTAAAAATACATTAGTTTTAATAATTTACTCGTACACTACACGAACAAATAAAAGATAGCTTTAAAACCTAAAAAAGCATATCACTCGATAATGAGCAATATGCTTTTTTATTAAGAGTTGTTTTTCATTAAATGGACAAAACAATTATTATAATGGGAGGACACCCCATGGTAGACGCCCAAAACCTAATGCAATTACGATAACTAATGCTACCGTTAATTGAACGAAAAATCCTTTTATCGGTTTGGATTTAGCAAAGCGAACAAGTAATAATTCCATACATACAATCACCCATAATCCTGCAACAACTTTAATTATTGTCTCAGCTGCAAATGCATTGAATGTACCTGATTGAATATAGCCTACTAATAAATCGCCACCAGAGTAAAGAATTAATACGTACAATAACCTAATAACCATATGTGTTATTTTAGCTGTTTTTTGTTTATTCACCTTATAATAGTAATAAGAAATGATAAACAAAATAAGTGCTAATACCCATGATGTGATGTGTAAGTGAATCATATTATTCCTCCTATATCGTTTTTATAGCATTTTTCACATTTCTAAGTATATCTCTTAATTTATTTACTTATCATACCACAATATATTTTAACGCTAAATCGAGTATTTTTCCATTTTTATCACTCGACCCATGTATTGTTCATTCAAATAACGCATGTTACAGAAAAAATCCCTATCTATCATTTCTAAAATCATTTACTACTATATATCCTAAATCCTCGCAAATAAAACGTTTAATCACACAATGAAAAAAGGATTTATTACATGACTCGCTTCTTTTCTTGTTAACATTTTCTATACACTAATATATTATAGCCATGAATAACTTCTCAGAGATAAAAAGGCTAGAAACTTTCCAACTATAAATAGTAAGAAATAATACAATTGACTTTACTCCAAAAAAGCACAAATGGGATGTTTACTCATAAACTAAAATAAAGGAGGAAGCAATATGCCTGCTATTGTTGGAGCCGTGAAAGTTAATTCTATTGGGGCTTCGAGCATCTTTCATATTGGAGATGTATATATCATGCAACCTTATTCTGATTTGAAAACATTCGCTGGTGGGGGCTCTTTTAATACAGGTAAAGGGCTTTCCATTCATATAAATGAATCAAATACGGAAATAAACGATCAGGATAACATTGATCAAATTGTAACAAGTTTTTAGGAATTAGAGGTGGAGTGATAACGATGCAATGGACCGTTCATCAAACGATTACGATTCAAATGCTAAAGATAGGTAGCATTTCTAATTCTTCCGTTTTACAAATTGGAAGTGCCGGTTCTATCCAATCTTCAGCAGACTTATATAATACAGGAGAGTATGAAGAACTAGCTATTCCTGCTGAATTACAACAAGGTAAACCCGAAGCACCATTAGTTCCATTAGCAGCTTTTAGTTAAGTTGATACTACGATTAAGAGTGATGTGTATTACAGGAGGGATAAAATGAATAATGATACTTGGCATCATTATATGGAACAGTTACATGCACACATAAAAAAACAAGATAAATTAATTCGTGATTTATCAATTCGAATAAATGAACTAGAATCACAACAAAAAAACGTCCCTTCCCACACTACGATTGAAAAATTAGAATATCATTTTGATCAATTAAAAATTGAACGTATGGATGGTACACTTCATATCGGTTTTACTCCTGAAGATCTTGCAAATGTAGAAGATTTTTCTGTTCCATTAAAGCAACAAGAGAGGCGATTAAATCAACCTCACCCTTTACTCTCTCAATTAGAGGAGTATATTTATCAAGTTGGACCTACTTTGCTTGATCAAATGTCGAAAGATGTAAACCGACCAATTGATGAAACGAAGAAAAATCTTATTATTCAAGATATATGTAAACAGCTATCTGAACGTATAGCCTTTTATAACAAAGAAGCAGATAAACAACAAATTCAACAAAAAAACAACAGAGAAAAATTTATTTTTAACAAAATTAAAGAAGAAATAGATTATGGATTGAGAGAATATTTTAAACAGTAGGAGTGAAACATATGTATTTTGAAGTGCATAATTGGGGGCTACATGTGGGAGGGATCGATATAACAGCAATATCTTCTTCATCCATTTTCCTTGTAGGAGATAACGATTGTATGCAATTACAATCATACTACGATACTCCTCCAGAATCCTATGTAGTTGGTTCCCTTGTTCCATTAAGCCGTGAGGATGGTGAAAGTATAGCACATGTCTCGAACATCGACCATTAAATTAGCTCGAGTGAATAATATGATTAACTCTTGCATCTTTGAAATTGGTGATGCTTCCATTTTAAAGCCGAAAGTAAATGTCATTGCAATTCAAAAAGAAGGTGGCGTAAAATCTGACAAAGGATATGCTTTTAGTAACTATCCTCTTTTTAGCAAAAAACTCCCTCCTTTACCGAAAGTACCGATACAAAAGATTACAATTAATCATGATAACATGGTACATGTCAATGCAATTGATATAACAGGGGTAACAGCCGCTTCAGTTGTTCAGCTTGGAAATGTAAATACAATCGAAGCTGAATCAAGACTTAAGCATATTCGAATTTTGCAATCAGATGAACAGTTAAATGAACAGTAACATACGATAACTAAGAAGAAGAATTAAAGAAGGTGGATGATATGCCAGCGATAGTCGGACCGATTAAAATTGTTTCAGTTGGTGGCGGAGTAATTAATTTTGGAGACAGTTTTTATTTATCACCAAAAAGTTCATCAAAAACATCAGCAGGTTCAGGTGCTTTCAACACGGGGGATTTTATTAATACAAATAGTGGTTTAAATGCAACAAACACACTTGATCCAGATGCAGTTGATCAAGTAATGAGCGCCAATGCATAAAGTGGGCTACCCCCACTTTTACATAAAAAGAGGCTGAAACATAACACTATTTCTCATTTGAAAATCCAAACTATTAATTCATTGCAACAGATTAAACACCGCTGTGGAAATATACTTGCTTTCCGCAGGTACGGCTTCAGCTAACTCCTAAAAGAAAAAAAGACGGATAATAATCCTTGAACAAGGTATTATTATCCGCTTTCTACTGCCCACTATCTAGTTGTGCCCTAAGCTCTTTTTATATTATTCATTTATTTCTATTAACATACTATTTGAAAAGAAATATAAAAATTTTTTGACAACTGGTTTCTTCCATATCTCTGCTAACGCTTTTGCATATAAATTTAATTGTATACGATACCGCTCAGCTAAGAGACTCTCTTCTGTACCTTCCTGTACTCGATCGGTTTTATAATCGATTATTATCCACCCATCTGATACTGGTACAATTAAATCAATCACCCCTTGGATAAACACGCGCTCCGCTTCATCTGAAGTCCAGTTAGAATAAACTTCTTTTGCGTTTAAGGTTAGACTAAACGGAACTTCTCGATAAATTTCTTCACTTTGTAAAATGTGTGCTGCTATATCTGTTTTAAAGAAAGCAGCAATTGCTTGTGGGTCAATTGCATCTGCTTGATTTTGCGTTAATATCTCTCTAGTCACCATCTCTTGAACAGCTTCTAGGACCTCTTTTTCCTTCCATTCTTTCACAAAAGGAAGGTGCTGCATAACTGTATGCATTGCTGTACCGATTTCCGTCGCTCGTAATTTTTTTTCTTTTTGCATAAAAGCGGGTCGTTTTTTGATAGGAGCTTTAAAATTTTTGATCAACTGTGTATCGCTGTAGATATCTTTTATTTCTCTCTGTCTTTTCAATTCAGTAACTGTCTGCTTCGCTCGGAAACTTGCTGCTTGTTTATATGGATAAGAAAAGGTTAAGCGTTCGTGCACTTTCTTATCTAATGTTTGATCGGTGTTTGATATAGGGTCCCACTGACTTATTTTTTGTTCTATACTCATTTTTTCTTGCTCTAATCCCATTGTTTGTACACGATATACATTGGCATGTTCTAGTTGGATATTCCATTTAGAACTATCTTCTACAATAGCCGAAGCTACTTGACTTGATTCTTGCTCACGCAATACTGTTGCATGTTTATGACGAATAAGACTAGAAGCAACCCAATCCAAATAAGTATTTGTTTCTAAACGATAATGCGCAGGTAACACCCAGTCTAAATGATCGGTAACTTCTCGCCATTTTGCTAATTTTTTTTCTAAAGATGCAACGGATCCAATCATGACTAATTTCTCTTTTGCACGGGTAAGGGCAACATATAACACTCGCATCTCCTCTGCCCAGTTTTCTTGTTTCATTTGTTGCTTCAACGCATGATAGACAAGAGTTGGGTACATAATTCTTTTTTCTGCGTCAATATATTTACTACCAAAACCGAGATCTTTGTGTAATAAATACTTTTTCTTTAAATCTTGTTGATTAAATTGTTTATCCATGGCGCCCAAAATAACTACGGGGAACTCAAGTCCTTTACTTTTGTGAATAGTCATGATTCGAACCACATCTTCTGATTCACCTAATGCTCGTGCTGCACCAAGGTCATCCCCTTTCTCCTCCATTCGATCAATTAAACGTAAGAAACGAAATAGTCCTCTAAATGAAGTAGATTCATAAGCACGGGCTCGATCATATAAAGCACGAAGATTTGCTTGTCTTTGTCTACCACCAGGGATTCCACCAACAAAATCATAATATCCTGTATCACGATAAACTTGCCAAATAAGCTCTGCAAGTGGGCCTTGTCTTGCTTGCGTTCGCCATGCCTCCAATTGTGTTAAAAAAGTAGTAAGCTGGTTTTGTTTCATTGGATTGGATACCATATCTTGATAAGCAAGTAATGCCTCATAATAGCTTACTCGTTTTTTAGCTAAACGGATTTCTGCTAAATCATTTTCATCTAAACCTACAATTGGTGAACGTAATACACTTGCAAGTGGAATGTCTTGCTGTGGGTTATCAATCACTCTTAATAAATTGATCATCACTTTAATCTCAATTGCTTCTAAATAACCACTGGCAATCTCCGCATAAACTGGTATCCCTTGTTTTTTCAATTCTTCCATAATCATGGGAGCCCATGTCATCGAACGCATTAAAATAACGATATCCCGATATTGTATCGATCGTTTTTGGCCTGTAGCCTTATCCATTACTTGCAATGCAGGTTGACCTTTATTTCCGATCCAGCTTTGGATACGTTTCGCATAGGCTCTTGCTTCGATTTGTGCTTTTTCTAAATCTTCAAGTGTCTCTTCTTCCGTTTCTGATTCCACTTCTTTTGTATCACGGTTAATAATAACTACTTCCGTATTTGGATTTTCTAGCGGTACTTGATCATAGGATACATTACCATAGATTAATTCCGCATCTTGATCATAAGCGATCTCACCAACTTCTTCGTCTAGTAGTTGACGAAAGATGTAATTCGCAGCTGCTAATACTTCTTTTCGACTTCTGAAATTCCGTGCTAAATCAATTCGTTTTTCATCATTTGTAGGATCAGCAAATTGTTTGTATTTATTAATAAACAGCGATGGTTCCGCATGACGGAAACGATAAATGCTTTGCTTTACATCTCCTACCATAAATAAGTTACCTGGATCTTTTTTTGTTACTAATGATAGAATCGTCTCTTGTACCAGGTTTGTATCCTGATATTCATCCACTAAAACCTCTGTAAATTTAGCTTGCATGGCTTTAGCGACATTAGAAGGAATGATCTGATCTGACGTTGCTTCATCTGCTAGTAAAAGTTGCAAACAATAATGCTCTAAGTCTGAAAAATCAACAAGTGCTTTTTCTTTCTTTACTGCTATATAGCTTGCTTTAAAAGCCTTTACTAATGTGACCAATTCTTTCATCAATGGGTATAGTGCTTGCATATCTGTTAAATAATCAGCTAATTTTCTAGAGAACCAATTGTCAGATAGCTCGTTCCAACGTTTTTTATATTTATTTCGTATTGACTTAACTTGTTCTTTTGTCTCCTCATTACATTCCACTTTTTTTCTTGATAAAGCTTTAAATTTAGCTTCAACAAAATGAACGCGGGTATCTTCCCAACTTATTTCTAACTTTGCTTTTGCCTCTTGAATCATGACTAAATCATTATCAATAGCTTCTGCATAATGGTAAGGTCCATCATTCTCTTTGGTTTTTTCTAAAGCTTGTATTGCCTCATTTTGCATGGCGTTAAGCTGTCTATGCACATCTTCTTTTAAAATAGTTAACCATGGAATAGCCGTTTCATCTGTTTCTGATGTGATTGCATACATGTCTACAATTTGATCCAACCACTCTTCTGGCCATGGGTTCTGCATAGCGAAATCATACAGTTTTAAGATTAATTCTTCTACTTCTACATCACTACGATCACTAGAAAAACTATCTACCACTGAGAAAAAAGCTTGCTGTTCATTTGTTTCTTTCCCATACCATAATTCAAATAAATCGTCTATTACTTCTTGTCTAAGCATATCCGCTTCGATTGTATCAGCAATCCTAAAGCCAGGATCAATATCTAACAGATAAGCATTTCGACGAATTAAATCCATACAAAAAGCATGTAATGTAGAAATGGATGCTTGTTGTAATAATGCTAATTGTTTTTTTAAATGAACTGATTGAGGTGAAACTTCTAAAGCTGATTCTAGTGCTTCTGCAACTCTATTACGCATTTCTTGTGCTGCAGCATTCGTAAATGTTACAACTAATAAAGTATCGATAGCTACTGGATTTTTCTTATCAATTAATTTCTGAATAATCCTTTCAACTAACACTGCTGTTTTACCAGATCCAGCCGCAGCCGCTACTAACGTATCTGTACCACTTGTATATATTGCTTGTTCTTGCTCTTTCGTCCACTGCGGCATTATTGGTCCTCCTTCCGCTTTATTTTTTCTATTATTTCTTCATCTTTCCATTCTTTTAAGCGACGATAATCGTTTTCTGGTAACGTTGTATCAAATTGACAGACAGATCGAAACGGACAATACGTACAAGCTACTTGTTGTTTTTGTTGGTATGGATTTAATGATACGCCACCATTACTAATATCCACACCAGCCTCAATCATCAATTGGCGCACATAACCTTGCAATGATTCAAATGTTTCAGAAGTTGCCGTATTGGAACCACTTCTGAAATTCCCATCTTTTTTAAGACCAGCTGGAATCATTGCACTCATCCCGCTATCCAAGCTCGTATCCATCATTTTCACAATGGATTCATCCTCTAATAATAACCCTTGCATTTTAAATTTTTTAAATATTTTCTCATCAATGATTTGTTCATTTAGCGCATTATTTTCTGATAGCATTGGATTATGCACATGAAAGTAAAGTACACCGGCAGGCGTAGCTTGGAGCCCTAACCATTTTTCTGCATTTGTTAGAATGACATCTAAATAAGCTAACATCTGTAATGATAAGCCATAGTACACTTCCACTAGATTTAAACCTTTTGCACTTGACTTATAATCAACAATACGTAAATACAAGTCATCTGCTTCATTCGCTTGGTCTACTCGGTCGATTCTCCCTCTTAATAGCAACTCATAACCATTTGGCAATGGTAAGCGTAATGGAGCTAATTGACTGTTAGATAACCCGAATCCTAATTCTAAGCCAACTGGAGAAAAAATACTTTTTCTTGATTGTTCACTTAATACAAATGTTGCTCTTGCAATAATTCTCTCCAGCTTTGTTTTCATATAGTAAAATCGATTTGAACTGTGCAAAATTTGATGTTGCAAAATTGGCGCTAATTTTTCGACGGCTCGTTTAGCATAATGAGCTGCTTCTTCTTGATAGACATGGTGAAAGCTTTTGTCTTCTGACTGAATCCATTCTGTGATTTTCTTCAAGGCTTCGTGAAATAATTGCCCAATATCAGGTGCATCCAATTTATACGTTTGTCGTTCTGTTAGCCCCAAACTGTATTGAGCAAAATGTTGATAAGAACAACGATAATACGTTTCTAGCCTTGATATACTTGCTTTTATTTGTTTTGGATATAACTTATTGACTGTATCTTTTTCTAAATTAACTGGTTTATTTTGATATAGCAAGCTTTGTAAAACAGCGTATGTTTTCCCATGTTTTTCTTGATGACGAACAAACCAATTAAACACACTCCACCAGATCGGATCAATTGGATAGTTTCTTTGGTACTTCGCTAACTGTGCTGTTAAAGCAGATCGCGTTTTGTTTGGTGTCGTTACAAAACGCTCTGCCTCTTCCATCTCCTCTGGATCTTGCAATAAAATAATTTCTTCTTTTGTTTTCGGAAATAAATCGTATATACGCTTAATTAATGGTGAAGCTATTTTTGCTTTACCTTCTGAATCACTAAGCGGATAGCTTATCCACAGTTTATTAGTCGCAAGTGTAAATGCTAAGTAGACATAAAACCAATCATCAATCAGTTGTTGTTTTTCTCCGTCAGCTAACTGTAATCCATGTGCCCCTAGTAATATTCGATCTTCTTCGGATAACACACTATCTATCTTCGGCTTCATTGGCCAGGTTCCCTCATTGACTCCTAATAATAAAGAAGCCTTTATTCCGGTCATTCTAGATCGATCAATTGTTCCTACTACTACATGATCCATACTTGGCGGAACATGTGCAAAGGTTAATGTATCTAAACCCGTTTCTAAACTTTGTTGAAACAATTGTAATGAAATCGTTTCAGAACCAGTGATTTCAACCATTTCATCTAAAAGTTGTAACACCGCATCCCAAACTTGTTCTTGTTCTCTAGCAACCTCCAACGCACCCTCCTGTTCAAATTGATTACGAAGATATTCTAATTGATCAGGTACTTCTAACTGTTCCAACCATTCATATAATGCAGTAGCTTTTTCCTCGATCGTTTCTGCTGATCGCAATTTTGTATCTAACGGAGCAAGTGCTTGTACAACTTGATCTCGATAACAATTGATTCTTTCTTGTTTTTCTTTTTCATAATCTGTTTGTCCTGCTTGTTCGAATCCTTTAAAACGCTGAAAAACCCACGGATTATCACTCAGCCATTGCTTTCTGCCGCGAATACCATATTCAAGTACATAATTCTCCAATGTATCAATAGCATCCATATCTAGAGGATCTGTTTGGCTGCTTGTTGGTATTAGTCCTGTTTTTAAGACGCGAAAAATGGTGTCATAACGCCAATTGCCACCAACAACATCGATAGCTGAACGGATTAATTCAATTAATGGATGATGTAGCATCGTTCGTTCCTCATCAATAAATACAGGGATACGATAATCTTTAAAAATCGTTGCGATTAAGTCATGGTAGACATCTGTTTCTCTTACTAGTACAGCAATATCTTGGTAGCGATACCCCTCTTCTCTTACTAGTCGTAAAATTTCTTGTGCTGCACCCTCTACTTCTGCTCGAGGATGCACTGCTTGTACAAGTTGAATTGGAGCATCATGTTGAAAGCTTGGAGCTGGTCTAGTATCAAAGAATTTTTCCAAATGATTAAACGCCGGGTGTAAACTATCTTCCTTTTCAGCTAGAACTTCTGTTTTTGTTTCACATCCTAATTCGTGTGCTAAACCGATCAAAGTATGATAAGTTTCTTTCGTTTGGGAAAAAATATCAAACGATTCTGTTGGCTCTGGTGGTATTTGATCTAAAGTAAGTGTAATCGTAGTCTGTCTTGCTCGTTTCATTAACGCGCCAATTACTTCTTGTTCTTGTGGTGTAAATCGATGGAAGCCGTCAACATAAATAATTGCATTTTGTAAAAATGATGCTTGTGACATGTTATCCATTAATAAATTAAGTTGATCTTCCTGGTCCATATACTTACCTTCTAACAAACTTACTAGCCTTTTATACATATAATATAAATCTTCCAACTTCTGTTTTAACCCTTTTTCATTAGATGTTAAATGTTTAAACCGTTCCATCTCCTCTAATTGCATGGCAAGAAGTTCGGGTGTGACTCGATAACGTTTAAATTCAGTAATTATCGATTCGATTTGCTCAATAAAACCGTGTTTTTCAATAGATTTTTGGAAGATTTGCCAATCGCTTGCTCGTTCTTCAATAATTTTACGAAGCATCATTTGTACACCAGTTGAGCTGATAAATTGTCTCGTCGCACCACCAGTCTCTTGTAAAACTCGCCATGCTAATCGTGAAAAACTAAGTACTTGTGCTCGGATACTTCCGTGTATATCGTCTTGTAATAATGCATATTCTTGTTGGAAAGTCATTTGATCCGGTACTAAATAAATAATTGCATTTCCTCTTGGATTTTGTTTTAATTCTTCTTTTATTTCTGTAAGACATTGATTGCTTTTCGATACGGTTGCATTACCTATTAAAAAACGGACAGTCATTTTTTTCTCTCCTCACATACTTCAATCGATTGTCTGTTCGCTTCTTTCATTTTAACATGATTACGCTATAACAACACATTTTCTCTATTGAAAATACAACAAAACACCCATAATACAACGTTTTAGCCATTTGATAAAAAATGAATAAAACGATATTTTGATTAAAAGTGTATCATTTATAGTATCATGAGAAATAGCACCTACTTTCAGTTAGTAGTTCAGTTTTGGAGTACAAACAATAAAAATGTAGTATAAACTGAACGTTGAACTGACTAGCGATTCAACGTTCAGTTATTTTTTCTCAAAGTTCTAGAGGCTTACTCACCTACCATCCCATCACCATCATTATCTCGCATATAGGGGTATAACCAAGGATCACCGCTTATCGGCATACTGAAATCTGCTTCTTTCGCTTTTTTTAATTGTTACTTGTCCATTACCATTAGGAAGTGGATATTTATAAGATGACTGTCGTTTCTTCGATTGATTTGGTTTTTTATAAGAATGCTTTGTCTTTGCTAAATTAATCATTTGCCCTATTTTTAGTTTTTTAGGATCTACGTCTGGATTAGCAACAATTAAATCATTGACGCTTATACTAGCTAAATTATTTGCAATTCCCCAAAACGCACCTCCTTCTTGTATCTTATATTGATCAGGTATAGCATCAGGTTTTTTTGGTATCAAGAAATGTTATAAACACAAAATACTCCCCTTAATATAGAAACAGATTTTCACTTTTTAATCTGTCTACCTTAAGGAGAGCATATCAATTGATTAATTCTTTTCTTTTATTTGTGTTATTTTATCTCTTTTACGTAGCCACTTTTCAATTATCTTACCTAATATCCAAAATAGAGAAATACTGATTCCTACTACAATTGTTTTGACTGGATTTTGGGCAAAAGAAGCAATACTACTTCCTACATATGCAATGGAAAATATCATTACTGTCTTTCCTAACAATACAGCCAATCCGAACTGATAGATATTGACTTTAGATAGACCGGCAACTGTATTAATAATCGCAGACGGTGAAAATGGAAAACACATTAGAATAAATAACGGCCCAAACCCATGGCGCTCCAACCAATTTGTTACCCGTTCTACCTGTTTATTGCGACGTATCCAAAGGAAAAAACGCTTATTTCCAAGCTTTCTAATAAGTGAAAATACAGCTATCGCACCAATACTAGCTCCTGCCCAAGACAACAAAAACCCTTTCCACAAACCATACGCGGCGGCATTTGTAAGTACAAAAACAACTAGCGGTAAAAATGGTAGGAATGCTTCAATGAAAGGAAGTAATAATCCGGGTAATGGCCCAAAGCTCTCGTACGTTTTTAATAATTGTTTTAAAACCATGTCGTATTGATCTGCTTCAATCAATTGTTGTATTTCATTAATTGTTATTACACTGTTGCTTAATACATACATACGGCATTTTCTCCTCCACCTTATCAGCTACTTCTTCTATACATGCTTAAACTACATACGATAAGTCAACATCGACTCTTTTCTTTCGTCGTGTTTCCTTTATCTCTTACGGCATTGTCCAGTTCATACGTTGTTAGACGGGTGTTTTCGCTTTTATTATCTAGCTCAAACACCCAACAACTAGTGAACTTCCTTCACCTCTGTACGATAAGTCAACATCGACTCTTTTCTTTCGTCGTGTTTCCTTTATCTCCTACGGCATTGTCCAGTTCATACGTTGTTAGACGGGTGTTTTCGCTTTTATTATCTAGCTCAAACACCCAACAACTAGTGAACTTCCTTCACCTCTGTACGATAAGTCAACATCGACTCTTTTCTTTCGTCGTGTTTCCTTTATCTCTTACGGCGTTGTCCAGTTCATACGTTGTTAGACGGGTGTTTTCGCTTTTATTAATAGTATTACACTTTATATTTTAATGTAAACCTTTCTGTTTGCCTATCTTTTCCTATGTATTTTAATCAATTTAAATATTTTATACCTATTTCAGTATATATTATTTTCAAATAGCATATCATGCAGTATAATAGAACAAATGTTCGTTCAAAACTGCGTCTTACTATCAAGGAGGGGATTACATGTGTTACTTAACAAATTCTGAATATACGCTCGGATCCCGCTTCCTCTTTTTATCAATGGCAATTACCGTTATCCAAAACGACTTAGTATCTTTAGAGCAAGGAATAGATATAAAGATTAAGGAACCCTATACAAATTTATTAAAAACAATGGAAGAACGTGCAATCGCTGAACGACAACAATTAAAAAAATATATGACTAAACAAAAATTACAAGTAGTTCGTTTAGAGAAAACAGATACTTTCTCTTCATATTTGTATATCTGCCAAGGTAGAGAGGAAAAGAGAAATTATTTTAACCCTGCGATTCGAACAAAAGTAACGAAAATTATTTATGAGTTAATGACTCAAGCTTTACCACATGTAAAAGAACCATATAGATGAATAGAGTCCCTTATATGCAAGGACTCTATTCATATCTCATTATACTAAGTCGGATCCTTGCGTTAATGAAGGTTTAACAAATCATCTTCGCTTTCTTTGGGGTGGTTAGTAGGTGTTTTTGTTTTTTTGAAGTGTATTCTTTCTTCTAGGAGATAACGGAATTGAGCAGTTCGTTGAAGTTGATTAAGCATAGAGCCATAAGAGACATCTAAGAAAATCGATTTTCCATTTCTAAACACAAATTCTGTTCCATTTCCAGGCGTTCGTCGTATCGTATATACATAAGAGTGTGAAATCCAAGAACAAAATGGCTGTTGAGGGGACGTTGTTGGAAAAAAATACATACCACTTGATGGATCAATTGATATCGGCACTTTATGCTTTACATTCAAAATCATACGAGTGCCTTCTTGCCTTCCTTTTAAACTACTCCCAAAATATTTACAGGCGAGATCAATTAGACTGATAGGGGATTGTTTTACGTAATCAGTGGTTCCATTACTTTCAAGGACATATGATAAGTAGTAACCATCCACTTTTTCCGCAATAATAGCTACAGTTACAGGATTAACCTCATAATCCTTTCTAAATTTTCCTTTTTCCAAAACATCATCTCCTTATTTTATTTTTTTGAATTATAATAAATTCAAAACATGTATATAATATACTATATAATTGTAAAATATGGCACTAAAATGAAGAAATGTACCTAAAATTGTCACAATTATATCTTGTCAATATTTTTATGATACACTGTGAATAGAATATACTATAGTAAGCAAAGGGGGCGCTATGTATGTGGAATCCTTTTAAAAAAACAAGCAAAACAAAAAAGGAAATGAAGAAAAAAGAATATCCTACTATTGATGTTTCCCTAGATGACTTAAAAAGCGCAATTCATGAATATGGTATGCAACTGCCCAATGAAATTCCATTGAGTGTAATTGTGACAGATGATTTAACGATTGATTATAAATTACTCGCTCCTATCTTAAAAGGTATACCTAATAAAACATATTATATGTCAAAAGAGACATATGAAATTTTTGAAGAGAAAGATAAACAACTGGCTATTGACTTTGATAATGTCCAACGTGCAGTAGATAGCTACATCCAACAAACAAAGGAACTCCCCGTTATACATGGTGATCCCTATAAGCGAGTTAGTTATCATAAGCTGGAAAAGCTAAGCTTATTAAATTATCGACCTCATCAAGAATTTTATATTACAAATGATGAATATCTAATTACCAATCAACGAACTTAATTTATCGCTCAAGTAAATTTATAAGCGTCTTTCTCCTATGAGATCAAACCAAAAATATAACAGGAAAGACGCTTGAATGTTTAAATTTTTTACAAGTATAATGTCTATTCATCGATAGTCTATCCACTAAAACATTGGTAGATTACTGTACCCCATTCATTTCATAAAATTTAATCAAGTTAAAATCTAATAAAAACGGAGTTGCCTAAAAGACAACTCCTAATAGTAATATCAATTATTCTTTTGTGAAGATTTCAATTAATAAATTAAATCGATTAATTGTTCCTCTGTAATTTTACCTAAATAATGTGGTACATCAATATTCGCTAATGCTTCTTCTAGCGCTTGACGCTGATATTTTGTTCCAATCAAGCTTTCTTCTATAACAGTAACATCTCCAATGCCGAAAAAATCACCATAAATTTTACAGTTTTTAATTAAACCTTTTGAAACATCTAATCGAACATCCACTAAGCCAGAATCAAATTTATGAGATTTCTGAATATCAAAAGCTGGTGATTTTCCATAATTCCAGTCCCATTGTTGATAGCGCTCTTTAGATAATTGTCGGATATTCTCCCAATCTTCTTTGGTTAGTTTATATTGAGGAACATCATTTACATCTTTTACATTAAAAATATACTTTAACATATGTTCTTTAAACGCATCCATTGATAATTCTTGCTCCATAAATTCGGAGATATTAGCAACACGACTGCGAATGGACTTAATTCCTTTTGATTTAATTTTTTCCGCATTCACATTTAGTGCAGAGACAACATGTTCAATTTCTGAATCATACATTAACGTACCATGACTAAACATGCGACCTTTTGTCGTGAACTGCGCATTTCCAGAAATTTTCCTTCCGTTTGCTACTAAATCGTTACGTCCTTTCAGTTCTGCAGGAACTCCCAATTGTTGAAGTGCCTCAACAACTGGTTGCGTGAATTTTGCAAAATTATGAAAACTATCACCATCATCTTTAGTAATAAAACTAAAATTTAAATTTCCTTCATCTTGGTAAACAGCACCACCACCAGAGAGACGACGCACAACTTTAATGCCTTGATCTTCTACATATTTTGTATTAATCTCTTCAATTGTGTTTTGGTTTTTCCCAACAATAATGCAAGGCTGATTAATATAAAACAGTAGATATGTATCTTCTTCACCAAAATTTTTTAGCACATATTCCTCAAACGCTAAATTGATTTGCGGATCGGTTATCCCTTGATTATCAATAAACTTCATTAATCCGATAAACCTCCTTTAGATTATATTAATACCAGTGTAAAACAAACACCGAAGAAAGGCAATTTCTAAATAATTTGGTTAGTTAACAACACTTTAAGAGGGGGAAGTGTACCATTGAAACCCTGATTCAGCTAAGTCTATTTTGCCACGATACACTTTCTCTGCTTCTTTTTTTAATTGTTTTCTATCACCAAAATGAGGGTGATGACTTAATAATAAATGACTAACGTTTGCATTCTCTGCTATTATAGCAGATTCCACACTAGTCATATGACCAGATTCTGAGCCATTCTGCTCTTCATAAAAACTACAATCTGTAATTAATAAATCAGCATCCTTTGCAAAAGGAATAAAAGCATTTTGGAAACTTGAATCAGCAGTATAAACTAAAGTAGATTCTCCATCCGTAATACGCATTCCATAGCACGGTACAGGGTGTTTAGTTTTTAAGAAAGTAATAGTAAACGGACCAATCTCCATTGGTTCATCAGGAACATAAGCCCTTCCTTGTGTTGCTTGGTGGCTAAGTTTAGCAAATGCCTGCTCATCTTCACGATGCCCATATATCGGTAAAATTTTTTTTGTATGATGAATCGCATTTTGGACAAGAAAATAATATTGTAGCATACCAATATCTGCAATATGATCTTGATGATAATGAGAAACAAGCACAGCCTGTAAATCGATAACTTCTGTATACTTCGGCAATTGTGCTAATGCGCCACTACCACAGTCTAATAATATTTTATACCCATCCTTTTCAAGTAAATAACAGGATGTTGCACTATTCATCTCAGGATATGCTCCCCAGAAACCAACAACAGTAAGTTTCACCACTTCACCCCATTCAAATAAAAAATTACTCGATTAATGAACTGACCTAGCCATATGAGACACATATAAAACACCATTATCGCTAATTTTAATGTAACACTTTTCTACTGTTTT
>NZ_JBISEP010000049.1:0-5089 GCF_044383835.1 Paraliobacillus sp. JSM ZJ581 | reverse complement strand
AAAAATATCGGCGCACACGCAAAAATATCGGCGCACACGCAAAAATATCGGCGCACACGCAAAAATATCGGCGCACAATCCTCACGTAGGGTGCTCAAACAATATTCTCTTGCTTTATTTTCTCCACGGGCATTGAGATTTAATCCAGCTAGTAATCTTTTCACTATGGAGTCGGATTGAACACACAAAAAACGTCGTGCTTCTTCATTTCGAATTGTTTCCTTATAGATTAATGCGTAATCTATTAATGCCTGCTTGTGCGCTAATTTATCTTTTGTTCCACACATTGGGAAAATCCAAGTTCGTTTCTCACGATTCATCATCGATTTTTTACAACCTGTGCACCAAACACCATTACGAATGTGACCGTTAGAAAGATGATATTTTTGACGAAAATGTAACCGATAATCTGTGTGATGTCTATCTAAGAAGTGTGCTAATTCTCCTAGCTTCATAGTGTTTAATTTATTTTTTGTTGGGTAATGTGAAAGTTCTCTGATCAGACTGGGTAGTTGTTCGCTCGTAATCATATTATTACGAGATAGACCAATGTTCAGATTTACTTTAGGATGAGTAAAACAAACAATAGTGTGAATTGGAACTTGTGGAAATCGATATTCATGGAGAAATTTTTTCAAATGGATAACTTGTTCGTTAATTTGAGTTTGTGGGTTTTGGAACACTTCGCTCACTCCATCAACGGAACGAACCAATTGTTCTGCCTGATTAAATGTAATTGTTCCTTTAATATTTTTTGCTTCAAGTTAGATAGTGGGCGTTTGGAGTTAATAACAACGCATCGAGTTGAAAAGCGTTATTCGTTGCAGGAAGTCGGAGGCCGTACAGTAGAATAGATTCTGAGATTTCAATTAAATAAAAAAATAATTCAAGCTTAATTCCCCTAGGTAACCAGCTTGTTCTTTCCTTAATAATACCTCTGCATATTCATAGTGCTGAGTAGCTTGATGCAGCCTTGGCAAGAGTGCTTCTAATTCCAACAATTTTACTGATTTCGTTACTGGTCGATACACCTGCATTTATCTACCTCGTCTCTTTTTCATCTTACGTTCAGTATAAAGTTTTAATAAAAAATATACAAGTTATCCTTTCATAAGACAAACAAACCCACATCACTAAATTTCTTGCTTCTACCCCTGTTTCTTCTGCCACTATGCTTGTTTTTGCCAAATGCTAGTGTTATGATTAATGATAGCCTAAACGTAAAGTATAACAAAAGAAGTAATGTATTTTATTAATAAGGAGCTTATAAAATGCGTGGATTATTAAAAAAAGTATTTGACGGAAATCAACGTCAACTGAATCAACTTCAAAAAATAGTAGATCAAATAGAAGCATTAGAAAATGACTATGAAAAATTATCTGACGATGCGTTAAAAGCAAAAACAGAAGAATTTAAACAACGTTATCAAGATGGCGAACAGTTAGATGACTTACTCGTTGAAGCTTATGCAGTTGTTCGTGAAGGCGCGAAACGTGTATTACATATGCGTCCTTTTTCAGTTCAGTTGCTAGGTGCTGTTGCTTTGCATGATGGTAATATTGCAGAAATGAAGACTGGTGAAGGGAAAACCCTTGCATCAACTATGCCTGCTTATTTAAATGCATTATCAGGCAAAGGCGTACACATTATCACTGTTAACGAATACTTAGCCAGCCGTGATGCAGAAGAAATGGGAAAGCTTTATGAATTTTTAGGTTTGACTGTTGGTTTAAATCGAAATGACATGACTAAAGAAGAAAAGCGAGATGCATACTTAGCTGATATTACGTACGGTACAAATAATGAATTTGGATTCGATTATTTACGCGATAATATGGTGCTGTATAAAGAACAAATGGTACAACGCCCATTACCATTTGCGATCATTGATGAGGTAGACTCGATTTTAATTGATGAAGCTAGAACACCATTAATTATTTCTGGTTCAGCGAGAAAATCAGCAAGTTTATACCAACAAGCAAACTCCTTCGTTCGTACGTTACAAAATGAAGCAGATTATACTTATGATGAAAAAACAAAAGGGGTTCAATTAACAGAAGAAGGCATTAATAAAGCAGAGCGATTTTTTAGTGTAGAAAACTTGTTTGATTTAAACCATGTGACTTTAACGCATCATATTAATCAAGCATTAAAAGCCCATGTGACCATGCATCGTGATATGGATTATGTGATTGAAGAAGCTCAGGTCGTTATTGTTGACCAATTCACTGGTCGTTTAATGAAAGGGAGAAGATATAGTGATGGCCTGCATCAAGCAATTGAAGCGAAGGAAGGCTTGCAAATACAAAATGAAAGTATGACACTTGCTTCGATTACTTTCCAAAACTTTTTCCGCATGTATGAAAAACTAGCTGGTATGACTGGTACTGCTAAAACAGAAGAAGAAGAATTTAGAAATATTTACAATATGGATGTTATTGCTATACCAACGAATCGTCCAATTGTACGTGACGATAAACCTGACTTAATCTTTAAAACAATGAATGGAAAATTTCAAGCTGTTGTTGAAGATATTAAAAAAAGATATCATGCAGGGCAACCTGTTCTTGTAGGGACAGTAGCAGTAGAAACATCTGAGTTGATTTCGAAGTTGCTTAAAAAATCTGGTGTCAAACATAATGTATTAAACGCGAAAAATCACTATCGAGAAGCGGAAATTATTGAAAATGCCGGTCAGACGGGTGCTGTCACGATTGCTACGAACATGGCTGGTCGTGGAACAGATATTAAACTTGGTGAAGGTGTCAAAGAACTTGGCGGTTTAGCTGTCATTGGTACCGAGCGCCATGAGTCCCGTCGGATTGATAACCAGCTCCGAGGTCGTTCAGGTCGTCAAGGTGATCCCGGGGTGACACAGTTTTACTTATCAATGGAAGATGAATTAATGCGCCGCTTCGGTTCTGATAATATGCGTGCGATGATGGATCGATTTGGCATGGATGATGCACAACCGATTGAAAGTAAAGTAGTTTCTCGTGCTGTAGAATCTGCACAAAAACGTGTCGAAGGAAATAACTTTGATGCACGTAAAACGATTCTGTCTTATGATGATGTATTGCGCCAACAACGTGAAATTATTTATAAACAACGTTTCGATGTGATTGATTCTGATAATTTGCGTGAAATTATTGAACAAATGATTCAGACCGTCATAGAAACAACTGTTCGTGCACATACCCAAGAAGAGGATCCCGAAAAGTGGGATACAAGTGCAGTGATTGAATATGTACACGCGAATGTAGTTGAAGAAAAATATCTAGTAGAATCAGATTTAAAAAATAAAGAGCCTGATCAAATGATTGATCTTATTATGACTAAAGTTCGTGAAAAATATGATCAAAAAGAGCAAGAGTTAACATCAGAGCAAATGCGAGAGTTTGAGAAAGTGATTGTCTTGCGTACAGTTGATACGAAATGGATGGATCACATTGATCAAATGGATCAGCTCCGCCAAGGTATTCATTTACGTGCTTATGGGCAAAACGACCCGTTGCGTGAGTATCAAATGGAAGGCTTCTCGATGTTTGAAGCAATGGTTGAATCGATTAACGAAGAGGTTACCCGTTACGTGATGAAAGCCCAAGTCCGTGATAATTTACAACGCCAAGAAGTTGCGAAAAACGCTACAGCTGTTTCTGGAGATGAAAATAAAAAAGAAAAGAAAAAACAACCTTTCGTTAAAGCAGATAATGTTGGACGAAATGACCCATGCCCGTGTGGTAGTGGGAAAAAATACAAACATTGTCATGGAAAATAAATGATTAAATAGACACTTCTATTATAAGAAGTGTCTTGTCTTTCCAAATGAATGATAAAATAAATGATTTTGAGGTGAATGAGAAATGGAGTTATCAGAAATCAAGCAAGAATTAGAAAAAATGGCTAATCGATTAGCGGACTTTAGGGGGTCTCTTTGACCTAGAAGAAAAGCGGGCAAGAATTGCAGAATTAGAAGAAGAAATGACTGTCCCAGATTTTTGGGAACAGCAACAAACAGCCCAAAAAGTAATCAATGAATTGAACGGGTTGAAAGACTTAGTTCATACGTTTGATGAACAGGAAGAAGCATTAGAAAATTTAGAAGTTTCCTATGAGCTAGTAAAAGAAGAAGATGACCAAGAATTACGCGCAGAATTAGAGCCTGAAGTCCAAGCGTTAACAGAAGCATTGAATCAATTTGAGCTATTTATGCTTCTAAGTGAGGCCTATGATAAAAATAATGCGATATTAGAATTACATCCGGGTGCTGGAGGAACAGAATCACAAGATTGGGCCAGTATGCTACTAAGGATGTATACACGTTGGGCCGAATCAAAAAACTTTAAAGTAGAAACATTAGACTATCTTCCAGGAGACGAAGCCGGTGTAAAAAGTGTGACACTATTGATTAAAGGTCATAACGCATATGGATACTTAAAAGCGGAAAAAGGAGTGCATCGTTTAGTGCGGATTTCTCCGTTTGACTCTTCAGGGAGACGTCATACCTCTTTTGTATCATGTGACGTAATGCCAGAATTAGATGATGATATAGATGTGGCTATCAACACAGAGGATTTGAAAATAGATACGTATCGTTCGAGTGGTGCAGGTGGTCAGCACGTGAATACAACAGATTCAGCTGTTCGAATTACACACTTGCCAACGAATACTGTAGTGACGTGTCAATCAGAGCGTTCACAAATAAAAAACCGTGACCAAGCGATGAAAATGTTAAAAGCAAAGCTATATCAATTAGAAATAGAAAAACAACGAGAAGCGTTAGATGAAATACGAGGAGAACAAAAAGAAATTGGTTGGGGAAGTCAAATTCGTTCTTATGTTTTCCATCCATATTCCATGGTTAAAGACCATCGAACAAACGAAGAAACGGGAAACACACAGGCGGTAATGGACGGTGAAATTGATCCATTTATAGACGCATATTTACGCTCGTTAATGAATTAACAAAAGGTGTTGTAGGTCATATTGATCTGCAGCATTTTTTATTTTATGGTTCTACGTCAAATCACGTTGGTGAGTCAGAATAGTCAACTGAATTATTTTATGTTCGCGTCCTAAAGTAGCTAA
>NZ_JBISEP010000048.1:0-6884 GCF_044383835.1 Paraliobacillus sp. JSM ZJ581 | reverse complement strand
TTTAACCGATTCCGCTCCTTTACCTTTAAAGTCATCAAAAGAAATGATATCTTCTACTGACTTATAAAGTGCTTCTAGTTGTTCTTTCATCTGTTCATAATGCATCATCCGTTCTTTCATAGTCCCAAGCAATGAGGATGCATCTAATACTTTATCCATCGGATTCCTCTCTTCTTTGATTTATTATTTTTGTTGAATTAGCGTCATTAAATACTCAATCGATGTATATGAAAAGTATCTTATTAATAACATAAATTAACCTATTATCATCACTAACCTTTCCGTTGACTCCTGAACCACCATTAAAACGCTCTTTAATTGTTTTATTCAGGATTCTTTTTAGGGGTTATTTTATATTGTAATGCCCATGAAAATATTTTAGATCATCATGAACGACATATTTTATAAAATTTCATACTTGCATTTGATTATCTCCATTATTTTAAAATTCGACATAAAACAGGAAAATCCTTTTTATTTTCCACTTAATTATAAGTAACAAACGTTCGTGTTATTATAAAACAAAACGATGGTCATCCGTGTGATATTCCTACCTAAAAGATCAATTTAGAAAATGAGAAGATAGTTATTTTCTACATAGATAAGGACAATAAAATTACTAAGCGTTTCATTAAAGTTTTGAGTATAGATAACACTAATTTATGACTTCATTGAAGATAATCGTAATGGATTTATTTTTAAGGAGAATCATAGGATCGGACATGAGCTATCGAATAAACAAAGAATTGACAATTGCCGCTTTGAAGAGGGCTATTAATAAACAGCAAGAAGGACTCATTCATCATTTTAATCATGGTAATCAGAACGCAACGATTGGTTATCAGGTTTTTTTACGGACTATGAAATTACTACAAATATAAACAGGAAGAGAAACAGTTATGACAACACCTATACCGAAAGACAATTGAAAGTCAAAGTAAGAGTCTGAACATATTTTGTAAAGCCGTCACTTATTAATGGTGGGATTTTTTTATCTACGTAAGCGTCAAAAGTGTTACCAAAATTATAAATGTCAACATAAGAATATATATTCTTATGTTGACATTTATAACCTTCACTGATGTTGTTCATTTCTACTTTCTTGATTATAGGTTTCGTTTTCTTCCTCACATATACTTTACTGTTGGGAGCTTCATAAATTTCATATCCACTGGGAACTTCATCTGCACTAGTTCATGCATCTAGCTTTTTGAAAAATGAAAAGTTTTGTTTCCCCTTTTAGTCACCCTTTCATGCAAATAATACATATCATCTCGAAAGTTTTTATATATCAAAGCCATGTAATCCTCCTCTTCTTTTTAAAAAACATTCATATTTACGGAGTTACAGTGAGTTTGGTTAATCTACAATGACAGGCATGCGTTAAACATTTCTATGTTACCGCTGGATTAAGCATCACCGTCTAAAAACACATCTCCTAATAGAGACAACTCAAAATATAAAATAAAATTATCTAATGAAAATAATTTAGATAAACAGGTTAAAATATTTTATTTCGTAAATCACTTTTTTTAAAATCATACGTTCATTCCAAATTACTATAGAACTATAAGTAATATTGATAATATGGCAGGAAGATGATTTAAAGAAAATTGATGGGAATCATGCATATTAAAATGCGATCTACTTGATACTTTCCATTAATCATTTATAGTAAACGAAAGCCAAATAAAAGGGAGGAACAGCTTTCGGCTTACTATCCGGGATCAGGAGCATTCAATACCACAAAATGTATTCAAGTCCATTGTTCTCGGTTGGGGAAAGTAATTTTTAAATTGGAATTTCACAAGCAACAAACAGGATATTCATATTTATTTTGCAGATCGTGATACACCATCTTAGAGAGATCTACATGAGCGCTCCAATCGGCTTGGATTGCCTAAGGTAATGGACTTCCATTCTGTGTCACAAGCGTATATTTCCAAAGCTGCATGTAAACGAAACAACATACCAAGGAAATCCGTAAACTATCAAACGTGAATTGAGTGTTTCGTGAATTATGTTGGTGAAGATTTTGACGTAAATATGTTGTCTCGCTTAATTTGACAAAGGAAAGAAGAAAAGTTTCCATTTTGATTTTTCTTCTCATTCTATTTAGAAACTTTCCCTAATCAATTCATTCGTTTCATTTAAAACATTTCTCTACCAAATACGGTTGCATGTACCTCAAAAATCCGTTAAATGGAATGAACGCCCACACTTACATCAGCTCATAGAAAGATTCCTTACCTAGATGTTGCACATATTCCCTGACTAACTCTTTTAAGTCTTCAGAGCAATCTAACGTAATCCAGTCATCTATGCCACCTAAATAACAAAATCTTTCCACTTCAAAAAAACGATCCGCTTTGTCTACTAAAACAAATCGTAATTTGGTTTCATAATGTTTGTATTTGCTCCCCAAACTAAGAGGTATCGGTAAATCTTGAAAACTATCTTCAATTGTATAAACATAGATGACATTCTTTTTACTATCTAATTTATAATCATCAACCGTACAATGTTTTTTCATACCTTCCCTGATAATGTTAATTTCTTCTTGCTTGATTATTGGTTTCGTTTGCTTTCTCACATATACTTTACCATTCGGCTCTTCATAAATTTCATATCCACTAGGGATTTCACCTGCACTAGTCGATGCATCTAGTCTCTTTGAAAAATGAAAAGTTTTGTTTCCCTTTTTAGTCAGTCTTTCATGCAAATAATACGTATCACCTCGAAAGTTTCTATATATTAAAGCCATATAATCCATCCTCTTTTTTTAGTATAGTTGAACTTTACTATGTTACTATGAACTTACCTATCATTATCCGAGTCAAACACGTTAGACTAGACACATTTAAAACATAGACAGCTATCAAAACACTAATTCCACAACATTCTAATTGAAGCATAATTACGATATTTTTATTTCTGAATCGTAAATAATAGTTTCTTTTCAACAAGAGAATTTAACGCTTTTCTAGCTGTATTAGCAGATATACTAAGATTTTGAGACATTTTTTGCATTTGTAGACGTATCAAAGAATGTATACAACCAAACCTTTCTTTCTTAAATCAATTCGCATCAAGCTAATCCTTTTTCAACTAAAGACTCTAGATTCGTCAAATTTTTATTGATCTATTGCATGCATCAATAAAATATAGGATCCTGTCTCCAACTTAGGAGTATATCCCCTCAAACCAATCTATTGATGATTTACTTACAATAAGATTCACCTTTTCCCAAACAGCACTTTTTGAACTTCTTGCCACTACCACATGGACATGGATCGTTTCTTCCAACTTTCTGCTTTGTTTTCATATCAATAACATTAGACTCGCCAAACTTAAATGCCTTGTCTGGTAGTGGGTTTAGATTTGGCTTTTCATATTTTTCAAAAATTTCCCGAGGTGTATGCCCGTTATTTTCCCAGATTCTAATGTTATTGGAAAGCTCTATAATTAATTGAGCCACTTCATTCATTTGTTCCATATCTTCAAAGTGAATATTGTGATGATCAAACTCAGCTAATATCTGCTGCATATCTGCCCCAACATGACACAACCCTTGAATATCTTCACAGAGCCATTCCGCTTTCTCATCCTTTTCCGTGAAAAAGTGTTCTTGTACATATTGAAGGAGAGCCTTATATTCTTTCGTCTTTTCAAAATAACTTTGATCAGCATATTTAAGAAGTTCCCTTTTCTTTGGAACATAGTAAGGCTTGTCACTTTTCTTTCTAAGCATCAAATCAAACTCATGAAATTCAATAATTGCCTCATGCACGAAATAATTTTGATGAATTTCAATAAAATTATCGCTCAATTCTTGTGACTGATTAATAAGAAGCTCTTCGATATCATTAAGACTGACTCTGTTTTCATTCTGGCTATTGTAGATTTCACAAGTTTTATCCTTATCTACTATGCCGTACAGATTTGTCAAAGCGACGATGTACTGCATTAACTGGTTCATTAGATCAACTCCATACTGTGTATTTTTTGCATATTTATTGATAACAATTCGTCTTATAAAAAAGACTACTTCAGCATTATTTTACTAATTCTACATTCGCTATGTCTAGATCTACTTATTACAATTAATTCAATTTTGCAAAGTGGAACACTAATCGGAATTACAATCGGAGATGCTAAAATGTTGGAACGAGCTGCCGACATATTAAATACTGATATTACTGTAAAAAAAGTTAATTTAGATGCTGAATTTTCAACAGTGTTTGGTAAAATTGCATGTGTTGATTTAGACTTGCTTCCAGTAGACCTTCCATTTGGTCAAATATCTGCGGAGGCTGGAGATGCAGCATTTCAATATTTAAAAACAGCAATTGAGCTTGCAAATAACGCTAAAATTGATGCAATTTGTACTGCTCCATTGAATAAAGAGGCATTACACAAAGGAGGACACATTTATCCTGGTCATACAGAAATTTTAGCGGAATTAGAGTGTTAGTATCTGCGTAAGCGTCAAATAATCCCCACATTTCCTTGTACCTTAATCCATGCGATAATCTCCTTAAGAAATAATTTAAGGAGGTATTACGTTGACCTTAAAACAAAAACGAATAGAATGGGAATCTCGTATTGAGGCTTGGAAAGAAAGCGGTCAAAGTGTTTCACAGTGGTGCCAGGAACATGATTTAAAAAGTCATCAAATGTATTACTGGATTCAAAGATTGGAACACAAAGAACGACAAGGAAATGATTCGAATACCGGTACCCAATGGCTAACTCTACAAATTGAAGATGATCAGGCAGCGTTGGCAAAAGGATCTATTATCATTCACCTTGGTCCAACTTCTATAGAGATACAGCCAGGTGCTGATATTAAATTATTATCAGAAGTTGTAAGTGTACTTCAGAACCAATGTTAAGTGATAAACAGTTTGATTCTGTTTACTTAGCACAGAGCAGTACAGATCTTCGAAAATCAATTGATGGTTTAGCTGTTATTGTAAAGGAATGTTTTGATCTTGATCCATTCTCCCCTTGCTTATTTGTATTTTGTAATCGGAAACGGGATAAGTTAAAAATTTTCCAATGGGAAAACAATGGATTTTGGCTTCATTACCGACGGTTGGAACGTGGAACGTTCCATTGGCCATCCGATAAAGATGAAGCCCCTTTGCATATTAGTCATCGCCAGCTTCGCTGGCTGTTAGATGGATTGTCTATCCAACAAAAACAAGCACACCCAGAGGTAAAGGCACGTACCATTCTATAAGATAATTTATCTATTAAAATAGGGAGAATTCGACTAGTCAAATCGGGTTCTTTCTCGTATACTTAATTTATGGAAAAAACAGTGGCGAACAACAACGGGCATACAATTGAATATTATAAAGAGCGCAATCAAGAGTTAGAAGCAAAACTAAAATGGTATGAGGAGCAATTTCGTTTACTTCAAAAACAGAAATATGGTGCTTCTAGCGAAAAAACCAATGATAATCAAATGATTCTTCCATTGTTTAATGAGGCGGAAGATACAGCTGATTTAAACATTGAAGAGCCTGCGCTTGATACGATTACATATCAACGCAAGAAGTCTCGAAAAACTAGAGATGACTTGATGGAAAACCTGCCAGTGGAGACGATAGAATATAAACTATCTCCCGAGGAACAGGTTTGTTCGTGTTGTGGTAATGAAACGCATAAAATGAGTGAAGAGGTTCGAAAAGAACTCCAAGTGATACCAGCTCAAGTTAAAGTAGTGAAGCATGTTCGTCATGTGTATGCTTGTCGTCAATGTGAAAAAGAAGGAATAGAAACGCCCATCGTGACAGCGAAAATGCCATCACCTGTTTTCCCAAAAAGCTATGCTTCACCTTCTATTGTCGCTTATATTATGAATCAAAAATATGCCGAAGGCTTACCTTTATATCGACAGGAAAGCCAATAAAAATATCTCGATATTAACCTTTCTCGCCAAACACTAGCCAATTGGATGGTAGAGGGTGCTAACCGCTGGTTATCCAAAATATATGACCGTATGAAATATCATCTATTGCAAGAAGATATTCTACATGCAGATGAAACGACGGCTCAAGTATTACGTGAACCAGGCCGACCAGCTGATTCAAAATCATATATGTGGCTCTATCGTAATGGACGTGACCGACCACCGAATATCCTATTTGAATACCAACGAACACGGGCAAGTAAGCATCCGAAAAGGTTTCTATCGGAATTCAAGGGATACCTACATGTCGATGGATACGGTGGATACGAGAGTCTTCCTAATGTCACCTTGTCCGGTTGTTGGAGTCATGCAAGGCGAAAGTTTGATGAGGCATTAAAGTCCTTGCCAAAGGGGGCGGACAAATCAAAGGTTACTGCAACCGAAGGGTTGGAATATTGTAACCAATTGTTTGCGATTGAACGCCAATGTCTGTCTAAGTCTCCAGAAGAACGCTATGAAATACGAAGAGAACGAAGCCAACCACTTTTGGGGGCCTTTTCAACATGGCTAAAAACGCAAACACCAAAGGTCTTACCTAAAAGTGGCCTCGGAAAAGCAATTAAATATTGTCGAAACCAATGGCATAAGTTAATTGTGTTTTTGGAGGATGGTCGATTAGAAATAGATAATAACCGAAGTGAGCGCTCTATAAAGCCCTTTGTCATTGGAAGAAAAAATTTCTTATTTAGTAATACACCAAAAGGTGCTGAGTCGAGTGCTATTATTTATAGTATCGTAGAAACTGCAAAGGAGAATGGGCTGAGCCCATTTGAATATTTGAAGTATCTGTTTGAACAGTTGCCAAACATCGATACGGCAAACGTAGAAATGTAAGCGTCAAATAGCCCACACCTATCATTCAGGTCTGGGCTCATGCTATGATTGGGTTACTTCTTACTTGGTA
>NZ_JBISEP010000047.1:0-8803 GCF_044383835.1 Paraliobacillus sp. JSM ZJ581 | reverse complement strand
CACGACCAACTTAGCTAGATAGCTTGGCAGATAAGCATTTTTAAGTCATTAAGGAATTTCTATGAATAATTCAGGATAGTGAATAACATGAATAAATTCTTTTTAAAATAAAAATGATACATCTACTAAATTCGTTTCATCTATGAAATACTTTTTGGTATGTATAAGAAAAACTGTCTTTCGCATATTGCGTTTCTCCGACTTTTATAAAACCTCTATTTTCATAAAAAATATGATTATCTTTTCGAAAGTCTGACGCCTCTAGTTCAAGTATCTCTATATCATCAAATGCTTCTTCGATATACTTAAGAACCATTGTTCCAATACCTTTTCTCTGATAGGATGGATCAATGAACAGTCTAACAAGTTCATACTTTCCAGGTGTTAAACATAACAAATAAAAGCCACCAATTATTGTATTATCATCTGTTATTTTATAATACAATAAACTTTTTATGAATTCCTTTTGTCGATTAATTGAATCATAACCCGGTGGACCTTCTCCGCAAATATCAACGTCTTTTTTAAATGCTTTAACTTGAACTGCTACTAAATACTTTGCTTCATCTACTGTAGCCCTAGATATACTAAAGATATGACGCACTCCTCTCTATTTTATTATCTTAAATGCTTTTCTATTATGTATGTCACCATAACAGCCTTACTGATTGTTTCTTTAAATAGTATTTTACCTTAATGAACAAGTATTTTTATAGGGTCACAAAAGATAAGTATATTTTTCATCTAAGACAGTCCAATATTTATACATTTTTATTCTCATTCTGGATAATCAATATCAGAACTATCACAATGTTAATACTACCTAAACAATTCGATTAACGAGTGAGTGGATGGAGTCACACAAAAGATTAAACGTACGCATTTAAAACGCAATCAAAACCAATTATTCATCGAGTAATTAGTAACCAAAAAGTGTCAATCTAAGTTGAGGAGCATTTTTTTCAATCCTTATTTTACTTAACCATATTATTTCGCTAATTTATCCCACATTTCATAAAAGTAATACACCTCTTCTATAATTGCTTTATCATCATTAATTTCAATACCTCCTTTAATGCGGGAAAGTATCCCATTAATCTCAATAATATATTCTTTCTCCACACTATATTGAATTCGTTTCACAATTTTTTTCCATGCATTTTCAGAGTACATTATATTTTCTTTAGCCATACCCCAGTTTTTTTCTGTAACATTATGTTCAAGTTGGATAATGGTTTCATATAACCTATCATCCTTTCCAAATGGCCCTTTTAAAAAATAACCGCTATTCATAATGACTATAAAAAAAACAAGCGTGAAAATGGGGATAAAATACAGTAAAAATTTTTTCATTTTATTCACCTCGTATATTAATAAGGTCCTTCGTAATCACCCATATCCGTTTCTTTCCCTATATTATCTTCATATTTATCAATATATAATTGCTCGTTAGGTAAAATTAGAGCATAAGCGACTTCTTTAACATCCGTTACTCCATTTGCTTGCAAGTTTTTGTTTAACCAGTCCATATCTTTTTTCCTTTGTTGCAAATTTTGAGTAATGACAATTCCATCTTGAATAACCTCTGTCGATAAATTACTTGGCGTACTAGATATTTGTAAGTCCTTTAGAGTAACAGGAAGATTTTTCGCTTTTTGTAGCACAGAGAGACCACCGTTTATTTCCATAATTGCGTATTCCACTTGTGTAATATCAAAAACTCCTTTATCCCGTAATAACATCATTAGTTCACTCATTTTTATTCGCATTTTCTTTAAATTCCCCTCTAAAATTTTTCCATTTTCTATAACAACAGTGGGTTCTCCATCTAAAACCTTCCCTAAGTAACGGTTTTTAACCGTAATATATTGTAAAATGCCAGTTAAAACAGCATAACCTGTTAACCCAACCCAATGTGCCCACACTTTAGATGAAAGATCTGTAGCGAGGGTTGCTGCAATTGAACCTATTGTAATCCCATTAATATAATCAAAAAAAGTTAATTGTCCCACTTCCTGTTTTCCAAGAACTCTCGTGAAAATTAAGAGCGAGAAAAAAGAGATAACGACCCTTACAATAACAACGAATGCTTCATCTAACATTTTACTCCTCCTGTGAACTGTATGCCTTACTAAAATCCAAATCATTTTCAGTTAAAATTGGACTAAGTTATTATAATTTTCAAAAGTTTATTTACAAGTACATTCGTTCATTGTAATTATAAATATTATTTGTTTATTTACTAATAAAATTTACAAGACTAAGATATTTATACAGACATTTTATATGATTGAATAAATTTCCTATTACAGCTACGTATGTTATATTAATGCGTTTGAATATCATTACGTTAAATGAAGTACACATAGGTACACTATCTAAGCAGAGTGCATAAGATAATTCGAAAACCTAGAAGGGATTGAGGAAAAATGTACGGTATGCCTTATATGTATCCATACCAGCCCTATTATGTAAATGTGCCAATATATAATGATGGAAGACAGCTTGTTTATTCAACTTTTCCAAATAATTCAGAAAATACGAACAGACTCGATTCTTTTCGTTCTTCTAACATTAACGGAAAGACACAGTTAAAGGATTATGGATCAAATCCATTTGTCGTTAATATTAATGAAGCAACAAGACAAAATAATACGTATCGCACTGCACTTTGGACGGGAACACATTTACAAGTTACTTTAATGAGTATTGATGTTGGCGATGATATCGGATTGGAAATACACCCTAACGTAGATCAGTTCTTACGTATTGAACAAGGGCAAGGATTTGTACAGATGGGCAAAAATAAAAATAATTTAAATTTTGAAAGAAATGTCTATGATGATTCTGCAATAATGATACCTGCTGGAACATGGCATAATGTGACCAACACAGGTAATACACCTATAAAACTTTACTCGATCTACGGTCCTCCTAACCATCCATTTGGTACAGTTCATGTTACGAAAGCAGATGCTGTTATGGAAGAAGGTCACGCGCAAAACAATAAAGGCACAGTAATTTATGGAAAGACGCCAGATGAATGGATCAAGTATACTGAATGGTTGGTGAATGAAGGATTAGAGGATGTTAAAAGAGGGATCAACACTACACACATCCTTCAGGAATTTATTCTAATGGGCGTTTTAGTAGGTAAGGGTTATTCACCTGAAAAAGCCTATGAAACAGTAGAGGAATGGGAACGCACAGGGGAATCCAAGCTTCTTCAGCAAAGCAAAAATATGTAGAAATATAGATATAGAGTAAGATCCAAAAAATTATCACCGGTACGCTTTAGGCTTGGAATTATTCCAAGCCGCTTTTCACTTGGCAACAGAATCCATACGTTCAACTTTAACCGTAAATCGTCTAATTGCTTAAAATGTAGGGCGTTTTAAAGTTTGTATTGACTTCTTTTTATATTGTAACCATTTGAATATTTTTTGTATGCAATACAATTAGAGGGTTACTTAATAGAAATTCAAAGCGCTAATATTGCTATGTTTTACAATGAAAAATTATTCATTGAATTGCAAATGCTAATTGAGCGATAATTATACTCTGTCAGTTAGATGATATAAACCGTTCAACAAAACACTAACATATATACTCTTAGTGGATAGAAATGAGACAAATTTCATTCACTTATATAGGTTTGTTGAGAAGAACATCCCTTTCACAAGGTCTGGCTAGTCAGCTAACACTTTCTGTCGCCTCGTCTCGTCAATGCGTCAGTACTGTGAACATCACTCTCTGCTTTCTTCTATGCTATCCCTAGCCTTATCCTATTTGTGCAATAATTTGAATTGGCATGACAGTAAAAGACAACATGATTTTCTCATTTTAATAATCTTTCTAGTATAAAATGTACTTTGGGATTAGCAAATACAATACATCTTATGGAAATCATTAATAAAACTACAAATATCTTTTTGGATATTTTTCTTTCGCTCTTTTTGTGCACTCAGATATAAAAACTCCCTTCGCTTCTGTATACCGATCTCGATTATGTTTATATCTTTTAGACAAGGATAGTTTCAATTCCTCATATTGTGATGCCAATGTTGGATTTTCATTCATAAAATCTCTAAAGTACAATTCATCATTATCACCATAAAACCTTACATGCACATGAAAAACTTTATCGGCAAATCCTTTTTCAGTATATCCTTTATTAAACGACATCCTTTTTTCATCTTCAGACATTAGAAAATATCCACCACCAACAAGAAGACGTTTTATTTCATTCATATTGTATTCTGTAGGTATTTCAACAAGAATATCTACTGTAGGCTTTGCTAATATTTCTTTAATTGCAGTGCTACCAATATGATTTATTTTCACACACTTGTCTTTCTGTAATAACTGGTGAATAATAGAGCTTTCTTCTGCATACCAGTCTGTCCATTCACCTTTATGTTCTGACAAAATAATAGGAAATAACTGCCACAGTTCTTCTAAACCCATCTCAGATAGTTTCTTCGGCATTAATGTCCCCCCTTTTTTAATTTTCTTATCAACATTAAAATAGTGATGTATTAGCTATGACCTTCTATTTCCCTATTTATTACTTTCAAACTCAAAATAGTCTACCTTTCCCCTCACTTCGTAAAGTTTGTCATGAGCGTCATCATTTATTCAAATTGCTGGAACATTGTATCGTATGTATATTATGTTAACATTTTCATCTTTTCTTTCTTTTGTTTACACACAAAAAACACAAACATTTAATTAATTTCTTTCACTACTCATATCTGCAATTTGCTTAAATGCATTACCTAATTGCTCCGTTTCAATATATTTTCGGATTACATTCGCACATTGTTCCGAGCTTAAAACAGAAGTATCAAGTTCTACATCATAAATACCAGGCACATGAACGGTCTCTTGCCAAAGAATAACAGGTTTCGGTACACTTCCATCTTCTTTGAAGTTATTTCCCCAAGTTGATATTCGACGCTCCATAACAACATCCAATGGACATCTGATACCGACAAATAATACAGGAAAGTCCTTCAAAAGGTTAGCACAATCATGAAGAATACCTTTTCGAGTTGAATAGAAATCATGATGTCCAACATCAACAACAATATTTAACCCTAATCGACTGTGTACAGCAACTGACTCGTACAAAGCATGATACAAGGTGACAATTAACGGCTCTAAGTCAGGTCGTTCTCCCCCAGGTCTTAATCCAATACCTGGTTGATAGCGTGGAGGAGTCATCTTCATGAAGGTATCAACTCCCAAATTCATCCACACTCCATCAAAAGTATTCTGGATAATAGTTACTATACTTGATTTCCCGGACCTTGGAGTTCCATTCAGAATCACAATTTTACCGAGTTTATTTGTGTTTTCCATTTTGTTTCCTCCTCTGCTCTTCATAATAACCTTTTTATTTACCCTAGAAAAGATATCCTCAACATGCTTCTTTACAATCAACTATCAGTGCGAAAGGACACTCATGATATTGCTCTGCTTTATCCAATTGTGCTACTCCACTTTTGTTGCTAATCCGCTATTCTATTTGACATTTATTAAAAATCTTTAATATTGATTTAACGCCTTTCTGCTTATTTCTAGGTACATGCTTAACTAATTCTTCTGCCTAAATTCGTCTTATTTTATTAGAGAAAACAACGATTGATCGCTGTTTTTTCATCCTAAGATCATTCGACCTAATATAGAGAATAAACATTTGTTAAAATCCATTTTCACAAAACTTATAGTATACTATTCTTACAAATTACACTTGAGGTGATATGATGTGGAATATATCAAAAGAAGCAAAAGAAAATTTTTCAAAATACAATCTTCTTCCGATTCATGAATCCGACAACGAATGGGAAATTGCATTAAAGGAAGCGAAAGAAGAAGGAGAAGATATCATCGTTGATTTAAGTGAAGAACTTGAAGCAGTAAAAGAAGAATTGTTTCATGTGTTGCCTAGCCGCTTCGTTCCATATTTAAACAATGGCACATTAAATCAACCTACACTACCAAAAGCAGTTCGAGAAGATTACTTACAATGGATGAGAGAGTCAGACAAGGAATTTGAACAAATTCTAAATGTTGCCTACGAAAATACTAAAAAGACCATTACACACTTGCCAACGTCTGTACAAGATGTCTTTATGGAAAGTTTGCATGATTCAACGATCGAGCGAGTGGAACGACAAAAAGATACCCTTCATCTTTTTGTCAATATAGATGGGGGCTTTTCTTCAATAGCACTTATCCATTTCATTTTTAAAGGCATTATATCTGAAATAACAGATGAGCCAATCCAAGTTGGACAATCATTTATTTATGATGAGTTACAAAAAATTGATGATGGATTTGCGCTTCGTGTGTTATTTGAATGTCCGGAAAGCCAATGGACAATTAAGATGAATGAACTAGATGCGCATTATTATTATCATCCTATGGAATACACAAGATTGAGAGATGAAGACAAGCTTGACGATACGTCAATCACTGAATACATCACAAAGTTAGATTTAGAAAATCGTTATTGGTTCATTACACCCCATGTAACGTGTGCCATTCAATCATTATCGGATAACGTTGTCATAGAAAACGGGTCAATTGAATTTGGCCAAAGTGAAATCGTTGTTATTGTAGGTAATAAACGTTATTCTTATGATTTAAACGAATACAACCCTATTGAGTTTATTTACACAAACGTTTATGAAGATCCGCATGCGCATTTTAACACGCCCCTGCCAACAGAAGAGATTGAAGTAGCCGCCTTAAGCGATGATTTAGAATTACAAGTCCGAGCATGGAACACCATGTATGCAAACCCTAAAGAACTGGTAGACATTATTAATCGTATATTATGGAAAATAGAAATTACGGAAGAAAATGAAATGATGATAAATGTTTATGTCAATCATTTTTATGAAAATGATATTTTAATAGAAGAAATCATTGAGAAGTACCAAACATTACTTGACTAACGATGTGAATATATGATTTTCTTCGCTTGAAGCCTTAATAGAACAAAAAGAGCCACCAGATTTAGTATAGAACCTTATAGCAATATATAAAAGCCCTTGTGTGGATAGAAAAACACATAAGGGCTTTTGTAAAGCGACTGCGATAGTGGCTATAAACTATTAACAATAGGGCGTTGTCAATTGAGAGACAATGGACAAACCAGGCAGAGCATTCTCTATTGTTAGACCGCTTGCTTTTTCATTAGTAAAATCCTTCATTGCTTCTCTTAGTAATACTTTACAGTGATCATCCAATTCGAAGGAAACTTCTTCTTTTTTTCCATCCGAATAGATGTAGCATTCGGTTTTTACGATGTTTTCAAATGACTTTTCAAAATAGCTAATAGTTGCGTTTTCAAATGTAGCTTCGTATCCAACTGAAAATGGAGAACCAATAGATAACATGGAGTTTCCATGAACATGAATTTTTAGAGAATGATTTGATAACAGACAATCAACAACTGCCCCTGAGTTATCAGCGTTTGTTGTCACATCAAAGGAAACAATCTTAAGATCTTTTCCAAGCCAAGTAGAAAAATCTAAATCATGAATCATTAAGGAAGACGCAATTTTATCCTGTCCAAGCTTCCCCCATAGCGGAGGCGTACGGCGATAAACAGTTAGATGTTTTAGAGCACCATACTTTTTGTTTTGGCTAAAGTCATGAATCATTTGATAATATGGATCATATCTGAGGACTACAATTTAATAGGAAGAAACTATGTATATTTGACTCAAATGTCTGATATAAAAGCATTTCATAAATTAGATTAATTCAATTTATGTAAACTTTTTTCAATTTTCGCGGGTGTTTCGTGAGTGAAAAAAGCACCCACTTTAATAAACTGTACCCTTTGTAAAGGATATTTTGAAAAAGGCTAGGCAACTTGTTGAATCTGCTGTCTGTATTTCACAGGCGGCAGTTTTTTTAAATTCCACTGGCCACAATAATTATTGTAATATGTCATATAACTCTTAACTTCTCGTTATACTTCTTCTAACGTTTCACATTCTTTTATATTCGTTTCATCCTTAAAATGCCCAAAGAATGATTTTTTGGGAGCATTATCCCAACAGTTTCCCCGACGTGACATCGATTGACCTAACCCCATTTTCTTCACGAGCTTTTGAAATTGTGGGCTCGTGTAATGGAAACCTTGATCCGAATGAATAAAGGCATCTTCTGTTAAATGGCGATGTTTCTTCAGTTTATGTAGCCTATTGAGCGCAATTTCTAAATGTAACGAAGAGGATACTTCATACGCTACAATCTCATTCGTTTCTGCGTCCTTTACTGTTGATAAATAAGCACATTTACCGCCTCCGTATGTTAAATATGTAATATCGGTTAATAGTAATTCCCCTGCCACACCTGCTTTACGATAGGCTTCACACCAACGTTTACAAGCTGTTTTAATCCGTTCAATGTCAACTATATCTGCACTAAAACCAGCTTCCTCGAAAAGTTCTCTTGGTAATTTACCATTCTCATTTTCTACAATAAAATGGCGTTTAAATTCGTCTGAGTATGTAATAGTTTTGTCACTTACCGATTGTACATAGGGATTCCTTTTTAGGTGTTCTTGTTCTTTTTTAGTAAACAATCTATTCGTCATTTTAGTTTCTTTCCAACTACTTTTTTCTCATTATAAACAAAAGTACCCCATCAGGGTGGTTACCCCCAAAAGTTAGAGTAGAAAACTAACTTTTGGGATAACCACCTTATTTAATAGTTTATTATAATCATAATATAACAAATAAATCCATTCAAACCATTACTATTTGTAAAACTGGGTACA
>NZ_JBISEP010000046.1:0-11521 GCF_044383835.1 Paraliobacillus sp. JSM ZJ581 | reverse complement strand
CTACTTTAGGACGCGAACATAAAATAATTCAGTTGACTATTCTGACTCACCAACGTGATTTGACGTAGAACCTTTTTAGTATTTAAATTTTCTTACTAAGTTATTCAGTTCTTCTGCTGATAAAGCTAACTGACTAGATCCGGTCGTTATCTCTTCCATCGCACTTGTTGTTTCTTCTGCCGATGCCGTCGTCTCTTCCACACCTGCTGCTGATTGCTCTGATATAGAAGCAATTTCATGAATAGATGTATTCATTTGCTCACTATCTACTGTCATTTTAGTTAGGCCATCTGTCATTTGCTGTACATTTAGTGTTACTGTTTCAATCGCATCTTTTATTGAATTGAAGGAAGCTCCTGTATTACTTATTTGCTCCTTACCGCGCGCTACTTCTTGATACCCTTCTTCTAATGTTGTAGATACAACAGACGATTCTTTTTGGATGTTTGCTGCAATTGTCGTAATATCCTTAACAGAGTCACTCACTTGTTCAGATAACTTACGAACTTCATCAGCTACAACAGCAAATCCTTTCCCCTGTTCTCCCGCTCTAGCTGCTTCTATTGCTGCATTTAAGGAAAGTAAATTGGTTTGCTCAGCTATATCTTTAATCACGGAAATGAGTTTAGTAATCTCCCTTGACTGGATATCTAGCCCACGCACTTTCTCTACTGCTTGTTTTACAATAGTGTCAACATTACCCATTTGTTTTATTGATTCTTCCATCAATTTATATCCAGTTTCTGTTTCCGTTCCTACTTCCATCGTTGTTTGGCTTACCTTTTTACCATTATGACTAGCTTCTGTTATTTTCGAAGTAAAATTCTCCATTGCATGTGCAAGATCTCCAGCATGACTAGCTTGTGTTTCAGTACCTGAGGCCAACTCTTCCATTGTCGCCGCAATCTGTTCAGAACCATTTTTCACTTCACTGGACGATTGAGTTAAAGCTTCACTTTGTTTACTCACTGTATCTGCTGTTTTATTAATTCGTTGAACAATATGCTTAATATTTTCTTGCATCACATTCATTGATTCTCCTAGTCTACTTATTTCATCTTTTGCTTGATAATCCAGGGAATCGGTTGTTAAATCTCCATTAGCAATATTATTACTCATCTCAACTACTTTACCCAAATGCTTAGATACATGCCGACTTAAAAAGATTATCATGATAATACCAATTACAATAGAAAGGAACATAGACATAGTTAATGTAATTAAAACAGAATTTTGACTATCGATTACATTACTAACAGCTTCTTCTCTCTCATCATTTACCGTATTTCTCAACATTTCTAAATATGATAGTGACTCATTTGTTAAGTCACTAAACTGTTTTGTATAAAATGCAAATAAATTACTTTCAGCTTCATATTTACCAGCAATCTCCTCCAAAAATAATTCGTCTATTCTATCATTAAATGTGTTTATACTTTCCATTAATGATTTTTGTTGATCGGTATCCACGTTTTTTTGGATAGTACTTAACAATTCTTTTACCTTTTCTTGATCTTCTTTATACTCATCTATGTATACATTACTTCCATTTTGTGAATAACTAAGTGCAGACATTGATTTAGCTCTTATCTCTGATCCAATCTCCGTAATAGCAATTGCTCTACTTCCCCTTCTTTCTAATGCATTGACCTCATTTTCAACAGTGACAACTGATTTTATAATAAATCCTAAAGAAATTGCTAATAATAATAGAACAAAAAAGAAAGCGGTTCCAAATTTACCGCCAATTGATTTACTTCTCATACCGATAAGTGGTAAGTCACTCAATTTGTTTATCCATTCCCTCCTCTTCGTTTTGGTTTTCGTTTTTGATATTTTCTTTCGTTTCAGCTTCAATTGTTTCATGACATTTCTCCTCTCTTTTATCATTAAAAAAAAGCTCACCAAAAGAATGGTGAACTTTTTACGTAATTTAGAAACGTTATTCTGCTTACGTGAGTGATTCATTTCTTTTCGGTAGCTCGGCGATCATCGTTTGATAACAACAGACCCGTAGCTTTGCGTCCTTATCTTTCAATAAGTTTGCCCTTTTCCTATTCATTTGTACGTTAACATATGCTAATTATATTATAGTTAAAAATAACTAATTACTCAATATTATTTAAAGGTATTTTTAAATTATAGTAGTTTCTTCCTATACCATTTTACAGTTAATATTGCCATAATGTATATATACTTTTCAAACTAAAAAATATATATTTTACAATTGCTTAATTTAATAAATTACGTTATCATACAATATATAGGTGTTTTCGAACGGAATCCGCCTATATATTGTATTTTTAATGTAGAATGGCAAGAACTCAACATCAAAGCTTCTATAAACATTCATACATATTATTATTTTGTACAGGAGGATATTTATAATGACAATGGTAATGGACAATGATATCCAGCGTGTGTTGAAGCAACTCTCTCAACTATCTAACAAATACGATATGGATATTACTCACATCGAAGAACAAATTCGAAACATAGCAACCACCTCTAAAGATCCGAATCAAGAGGCGCTTTTTTATGCGCTAAATCGGATTTCAATGGATCAACCTAATTGGACTTTTGTAGCAGCACACTTCTATTTAGAGCAAATCTATCAAGAAGCAGCTCGAAATCGTAGTTACGATACAAATAATAAGTACGGAAATCTATATAACCTACTATTGTCTCTAACAGATAAAGGCATCTATGACAAAGCTATTTTAGAAACGTATACAAAAGAAGAAATTGATACGTTAGAACAAGAAATTATTCCAGAACGTGATCAATTATTTAACTACATCGGTTTGTTCCTATTAGCAGATCGTTATTTAGCTCGCGACCATGATCGTCATTTATATGAGTTGCCACAAGAAAGGTTTATGATTATCGCGATGACACTCATGAAACAGGAAGCTGCTGAGAAACGCCTTGATTTAATTAAAGAAGCATATTGGGCTTTGAGCAATTTATATATGACAGTAGCTACACCAACACTTTCAAATGCTGGTAAAAGCTATGGCCAATTATCCTCTTGTTTTATTGATACGGTTGATGATTCATTAGATGGAATCTATTTAAATAACTGGGACATTGCTAGATTAAGTAAAGATGGCGGCGGAATTGGTATTTACTACGGTAAAGTTCGCGCATTAGGATCTGATATTAAGAAATTCAAAGGTAACTCTTCAGGTGTTGTTCCTTGGATTCGCTTACTAAACGATACTGCTGTAAGTGTAGATCAATTAGGACAACGTCAAGGAGCAGTTGCTATTTATCTTGATGTTTTCCATAAAGATATTATGAGTGGGTTCCTAGATTTAAAAACAAATAATGGTGATGAAAGACGTAAAGCGCACGATATTTTCACCGGTGTTTCTATTCCTGACTTTTTCATGGAGCAATTAAAAGTAACTGATGAGAGCGGAAAAAGTATTGGCGAGTGGCACACATTCTGTCCACATCAAGTAAAACAAATAATGGGTTGGAAAGACGAAAACGGGAATGCGCTTGGTCTAGAAGATTTTTATGATGAAACAGATAACAAATACTTTACTGAAAAATATAAAGAAGCTGTCAATCATCCGTTACTACCAAGAAAAACATATCGGGCAATGGATGTAATGGCACGTATTATGGTCGCACAATTAGAAACAGGTACACCTTACATGTTCTATCGTGACGAAGTAAATCGTCAAAATCCTAATAAACATGGACGTGGTGTAGGTAGAACATCAATTTATTGTAGTAATCTATGTACAGAAATCGCCCAAAACATGTCAACAACAACGATTGTACGTGAATATCAAGATGAGGATGAAAATATTGTCATCGTACGTAAACCGGGTGAGTTCGTTGTATGTAACTTATCTTCTATCAATCTGCCAAATGCAGTACGTGCTGATGTATTAGAACGTCTAATTCGTATTCAAGTACGTATGCTTGATAATGTTATAGACTTAAATACAATTAGTGTCGGACAAGCACAAGTAACGAATAAGAAATATCGCGCTGTTGGACTCGGTACTTTCGGGTGGCATCACCTTCTTGCATTAGAACATATTCATTGGGAATCTGATGAAGCTGTTCAGTTTGCCGATAAAGTGTACGAAGATATTGCTTATTATACGATCCAAGCGTCAATGGAATTAGCAAAAGAAAAAGGTACTTATCGTGCATTCGCTGGCTCTGAGTGGGAAACAGGACGTTACTTTGAGCGAAAAGGTTATAATAGCGAGCGTTGGCAGTCATTAAAAGCAGATGTCGCCACAAATGGAATTCGTAATGGCTGGTTAATGGCCGTTGCACCAAACTCTTCCACAGCAAAAATTGGCGGCTCAACGGATGGAATTGACCCATTATATGCGGTTGAATTCGCTGAAGAAAAGAAAAATTTCAAATTCAAAGTTACTGCACCTGACTTAGACCATGTCACTTATAATTACTATCGTCGTGCACGTCATGAGCTAGACCAGACCTGGAGCATTAAGCAAAATGCAGCTAGACAACGTCACGTTGACCAAGGAATTAGCTTTAATCTGTACGTGCGTCATGATATCAAAGCAAAAGATCTATTGCATTTACATCTGTCTGCTTGGGAACATGGTTTGAAAACTACTTATTATGTCCGAAGTACTTCTCAAACAGAAATTGATGAGTGTGAAGCTTGTCATAGTTAATAATGAAAGGGACAAGGAGTTGTTCACTCAACAGCTCCTCCCCTTATTCTTACAGGAGGCAAATATAACATGGTACAAACTGATCAACCGTTGACGAAAATAAAATTACTTAACCCTACTTATCCGAACAAATCTACCGGAATAATTAATGGACAATCTTCTGGTCTCTTAAACTGGAATGATATTGCTTATCCGCAAATGTATGATCTATATCAAACATTATTATCGAATTTTTGGAAAGCACAAGAAATTAATATGCAAGATGACATTAAACAATGGGATAATCTTTCAGAGACCGAAAAAGATGTTTTCTTGCGCATTAACACACAGCTTGCTTCATTAGATAGTCTACAAACACCGACAATGTCTCACGTGATGGACTATGTGACAGATTCAAGCTTTAAAGCGATCTTTGCAGTTATTTCTCAGCAAGAAGCTGTTCATAATGAATCTTATTCATATATTCTAAGTTCTCTTGTACCATTAAGAGAACAAAATGAGCGTTTTGATCAAGCGAAAGATGATCCAATTGTTCGTAAGCGAAATCAATTAATCCTAGATAGCTATGATGCTTTTCGTGAAAAACCAACACCGCAACGATTATTTGAATTAGCGGTTAATTCTATTAACTTAGAAGGCATTTATTTTTATGCTGGTTTTGCTTTCTTCTATCACTTGGCACGCCAACAAAAAATGTTAAAAACAAGTACAATGATTAGCTATATTCAGCGTGATGAAATGCAACATGCGTATTTCATTTCACAGTTTATCCGTATATTGTTAACAGAGAATCCTGAATTAAATACAGAAGAGAATATTCAATATGCCTATCAAACGATTGATAAAGCTGTCCAAAATGAAAAGGAATGGGCTAATTATATTCTAAAAGACATCGATGGCATCGACCTTGATGAATTCCATGGCTATGTGGAATACCTTGCAAACAAGCGTCTGCGCCAAATTGGTTTAGATAATTATTATGAAGAACGTGAGAATCCAATGGCTTGGATACACGTGTTCAGCGACGAAATGTTAAATGAAACAAAATCAGACTTTTTCGAGCAAAAATCTCGTACGTATACAAAAGTTTCTTCTTCTAATGGTTTTGATGAATTATAAGGGAGGCTATTGGCAATGAAAGCTGCCATTATTTATACATCAGTAACTGGTAATACGGAAGATCTTGCAAGACAGATCTACCACGGTATGCAAAAACAGCACATTAATGTAGACTTTATTGCTATCGACGAGTTAGACTATGATACACTTCCAACCTATGATATTATTGCAATTGGGACGTATACATGGGACAATGGCGACCTTCCAATAGAAATGGAAGATCTGTTTATCGCGTTTGAGGAACAAGATATGAAGCATGTCACAACAGGTGTATTCGGCACTGGTGATAGTTTTTACCCTTATTATTGTGGAGCGGTCGATTTATTCCGAGACATGTTATATGTCCATACCAACTTAGCTGTTACACTAAAAATCGAATTAACGCCACAACAAGAAGACCTAATACGTTGTGAAAAATTCTGTGACCGACTCACAAGAACATTAGTACTAGCATAATTTTATTGCATCTATAACAAACAGTTACGTTCAAATGAACGTAACTGTTTGCTTCATTTTATATGCTTTTGCAATAACTAATAAGAGAATACATTATACATATTAATAAACAAAATAGTTAAAATAGCTATATTAAAAATCTTTTCTATTTGCTTATTCGTTAATTTATGTACAAAATTAGTACCAACAAGTCCGCCAATAATACCACCAGCAATCATATAAGGTAACATGACTAAATCATAATCACTAATATTTGTTGTCATTCCGGCTAACATCAGCGCTGATAATTGCGAGAAAAAGATGATAAATATGGAATTAAAGGTCGCATTTTTTGCATTCATTGAAAATAAAAGGCTTAAAACAGCCACATTTAATGGCCCTCCACCAATACCTAAAAACGAGGATAGCAACCCTAGTACAATGCCAATCAATAAAATAATAACCCTGTTTTTTACATTGAATCTTCTCATAACATGCTTATATTTAAAATAGATAAATATTAATAATAACAATACTGCAAGCAATACAGATTGGAAAATCGCTACACCTTTTGAAATCCCAAGACTCATGACAAAGTAGTTAAAGACAGCTTTCCCGATAAAACCACCTAAGATAGATCCACCTGCAATAAGTGCACTATTTATCTTATCAATAGTCACATCCATTTTCCTCATCTTAATTAACGAAACAGCTGCCATCGAAAATACAGTAGCAGCAGAAAGAATACCTATTGTTGACAAATCATAATGCCCAAAAAAATCTAATACAGGCTTGATAATAACACCACCACCTAAACCTGCTATAGCCCCGAGCGTTGTAGCAAATAAGCCAATCATAAAATATAAAACAAACATAGCGATCATCCCCTAAAAAACTATTCCTTTCAACTGATTGAAGGACTTTGTATGATTTGATTATTTTCGTTACTATACATCAGCTACACATCTAAATCCTACATTCCCTGACGAGCTATCTGGTGTATTTGATGAACGGGAAGCAACTCGATACCTATTACAGTATGAATGATGACAAAGATAAGAGCCACCTCGCATCGAACGCATTTGCCCAACAGGAGGCCCTTTGGGGTCAATGATTTCACTATAGTCATACTTCGCATCAAACCAATCTGCACACCATTCCCATACGTTTCCTGCCACATTATACAAACCATACTCATTTGGCAGATAGGTATCTACTGGAGCAGTACCAAAAAAACCATCGCTTGTAGCATTATAAGTAGGAAAACTACCCTGCCAAATGTTGCATCGGTGCTTTTCATTCGGTGTTAACGCATCACCCCAAGGATATCTTTTTTTAACTAATCCACCTCGTGCAGCATATTCCCATTCCGCTTCTGTTGGTAACCGTTTCCCAGCCCAATGACAATAAGCAATTGCATCATTCCATGTCACATGTGTTACTGGATGATCCATACGCTCTTCAATCGAAGAACCTTTTCCTTCTGGTTGGTACCAGTAAGCATCCTTAACGGGTAACCACCATTGATGAGCTGGTGCTACTAACTCTACCTTTTCTATATCTACAAATTGATAAAAAACAAACGACCAACCATATCTTTCTGTTTCGGTGACATAATTCGTCTCTTTAATAAACGTATCAAAAGCTTTATTTGTAACTGCATACGGATCGATATAAAAGGAAGAGACTTCTACCTCTTTTACAGGTCGTTCGCCATCCTGTAAAAACCCTTCATTAAAAGCATCTCCCATAAAAAAGCGACTACCTTGTAATAAAACCATAGCCTGCTTATCTTTCACTGCATTCATTGTACAGCGTTGTTCTAATGGATAATTTCTTTTATCGACTATTGCTCGTCGTGCTGAGCAACATGATTGTTGATTCCTCTTATTCATCTATAACACCTTCATCTATTGTTTAAAATAGTATATCCTTTTATTATATGCTATTTATTTAGCAGTTTCATTAGAAAAGTAATCATTTAATGATGTGATTTTCTTTTATACTGGAAAATCAATTGTGATGTCTATCATAGAATTGATTTGACTTTCCCATCATAATTAATAATACATCCAATATAAGGAGACACTGAAATGAGTAACATGACTACTATTCCCCAAAACAGACGTATATCAGGAATTATGTGGAAAACAGTTTCAGAATCATGCAATTTGGCATGTGATTATTGTTATTACAGTCGATGTAACGGTAGAGCAGGAAAGATCCAACGAATAAATGAACAAGTATTAGAAAAAGTGATCAAGGAATACATGGAAATGTCAAATGGGCTCGTTACTTTTGCCTGGCAAGGTGGCGAACCTTTATTAGCTGGTATTGATTTTTTTAGAAAAGTAGTCTATCTCCAAGCAAAATATGCACCTAAAAATACAATGATCAGTAATTCTATTCAGACAAATGGCATGTTACTCAATCGTGAATGGGCCAAATTTTTTAAACAATATCACTTTTTAGTTGGTGTTAGTTTAGATGGACCTGCATATATCAATGATGCCAGAAGAGTAACAAGTTCTGGTAAAGGTAGTTTCCAAGCAATTATGAAAGGTATTGAACACTTAAAAAATGAACAAGTACCATTTAATATCTTAACTGTTTTACATGAAACCAATGTTTCAAAAGCAACTGAATTAATGCATTTCTACCAAGAACAAGCATTTGAACATATACAATTCATTCCATGTATGGATTTTCAGTCTCAACATATTGGACAACCTGGAGATTTCTTAATTACTCCCAAGCAGTACGGTGATTTTTTATGTGAAACATTCGATCAATGGTATAATAATGGAAATCCCAAAATTTCAATCCGTTTTTTTGATAATATGTTAGCTGTTTACTTGCATCAATCAGCTGAAATGTGTATGCGCTTAGAAACATGCCCTAAAACACTTCTATTAGAACAAAATGGCGATGCTTATCCTTGTGACTTCTACATTCATGACGATTATCACTTGGGTAACGTTCAATTTGATTCATTGGAATCCATTGCCCAACACGAGCGTTGGGAGCAGTTTTCTGCTATGAAGCCAACATTTCCAGAAAAATGCAATCAATGTGAGTTTCTACACTTATGCCACGGTGGTTGTCCGAGAAATCGCCAAAGAGATAACAATCAAGTGGGGGTTGAATACTTTTGCGAAAGCTATCAGCAAGTTTACCGTTATGCGCATGATCGGATACAAGAAATCGCAAAAAACGTGAAAAAAAAGAGACTAAATGAGCATGCTCAATCTGGTGGGAAATTACCAGATAGAAATGCTACTTGTATATGCGGTAGTGGCAAAAAGTTTAAAAAATGTTGCCAGCCTCTATTAACATAGAATTATATGTTAACTTTTTAAAAGAGACTAACTATATATAGCCTCAATAGGTTAGTCTCTTTTCTTGTTTTTTTTGTAATTACATCATCGAATATGACTCAAGCATGTTTTCGGTTCTTTTCCAACAATTAATTTTTTTCCATCCGTATAACCCTCTTCACGTCCAGTTAGCTGTTCGATTAAAAATTGCCTTAATCGATCGATTCGACTTCTATCTGTTGGATTATCTATTTCATTTTTCAATTCATAAGGATCATTTTCAAGATCAAAGTACTGCTCATTTCCAGTTTGGGAGAACCAAATATACTTTTCTTTCCCATTTGTAATATAGTGATACGAATCTACACCATAGCTATGCTCTCCATGCATGAATTCTCGTATAGGTGAAGTGTGTTCATCTTTTAATAAAGGAAGTAAACTCTTTCCATCTACACTTTTTGGAATATCTACACCTGCTATATCAAGTAATGTTGGCATAATATCCCTTAACTCTACTACTTGATCAATAGTACTGCCTTTCTTTAACCTTAACAAGTTACCAGGATCATTTAAAATAAATGGAATATGTGCACTACCTTCGTATGGGAGAGCTTTAGCAAAACGATTATGATCGCCTAATAATTCCCCATGATCAGAGGTAAATAAAATAATGGTATTATCTAACACACCATATTCCTGCATCGCATTGACTAATCTACCTATTTCATAATCAATATGACTAATTAATGCATAATAGGCAGCTCTAGCCCTTCTTAATCGAGCAGCTGGAACATCACCTTTCTTCGCTGTTGGCATTAACCCTTCATGCGTTATATCTTCTAATTCTGCCCACTCGCCAATATAAGGATCATCCATATCACTGTTCAAATATTGATCGAAGAAGACTTTCGGCGGATCAAATGGAGGATGCGGTCGTACAAAAGACGTCTTTAAAAAGAACGGTTTTGAAGGGTCACGCTTCCTTAAAAAGTCGATTGATTGTTGAACAGTCCAATTAGTTGGATGATACTTCTCTTCCAGTTCCCACGGTCTTGCCATCGTTGAGGAGTTGCAATCAAGACCTAAATCTGTAATATCATAATCATACCCTTTTTTATCTCTGAACCAGTTTAGATAGTCATCACAATATTCAAATGTCTCTGTTGTTTTCACTTCATTCTTAAAACGATTATAATGCATATAACCATCATGCAATGTAATGTTATGAAAGCCCATTAGCTTTCTTGTTGGATACACATGCATTTTCCCAACAGCCTGTGTATGATATCCACTCTTAGCTAACTCTCCTGGTAAAGTATGATCATAATTCCAAGGGACTTTGTCCTCATATCCCACTCTACCATGTGATTCTTGGCTCATTCCTGTTAGTACTGCTGCCCTTGCTGGCACACAAGTTGGAGTTGCTGCGTACGCATTTGAAAAAACAACACCTTTTTGAGCAAGCTCATCTAGATTAGGTGTTTCTACAACAGGATGATCAAGTATGCTTAAACAATCAAAACGCATCTGGTCAACCATTACTAACAAAATATTCGGTTTCATTCTCTCACCTTTCAATCATAAAAATTAAGTTAATATAGCATTTGAACACTTACTAAAACATCGACTAACTATTAGAGAAACTTTCGATTGTAATTCCATAGTAAAAATAATAAGCCTGACAATCCTAATAATTGAATGAACAATTCCATTTTACCTACCGTTCTTTGTCCATAAATTACTAACGATAAACAAAGAAGAAAGAACAGAATTTTAACAAGACGTAATATGTTATCTTTCATTTAAGTACCTCCTAAACGTTTGATTCACATCTACATTGTCTGGGTCTTTACTTTTAGGTCTTGAAGCGATGTCCTTGGTCTACTCACCGGCTTAAGTTAAACACCTATCCTTTCAGACCTCCAACAGTCATTCCTTGTGTTAATCTTTTTTGTACAGTGATATATAAAATAA
>NZ_JBISEP010000045.1:0-11843 GCF_044383835.1 Paraliobacillus sp. JSM ZJ581 | reverse complement strand
GAGGATAAGTATGGTAGTATCTGATGATTTTAGGTTATTTCACAACAAAGGAAATTCACTAGATAGGGTACCCTTTTAAAGGTGTCGTACATACTAAAGGATTTGTTAAAACAACTTATCCGGCATAGAAAGAGTATCTATTTTCTATTTATAACTAGCGGTTCATTCGGTACTAGGTAGCCCCTCAAAAAAGAAACCTTGAAAGGCACTTAAGCCAATCAAGGTCTAGTTTTACAAATTATTTCCCTTCACTTTTTCGAACCATAAACCAAAGATATCATCTGGTAATAGTTCGTCATCAATAGAATAAACTAAATCATATCTATATTTTCCTTTTAAGCTATTTTTCTCTACATTATAATGTAATTTCATTTCTGTTGGCATATCTTTATTGAACACTTCACATTTTTTATGAATAAGCTTTAAATTTTGATTACCTATTCTTAGTGCAGCCTTCTGTCTTTCTTTGGAAACATCATAAACTCGATTTTGTTGACTATCCAATTCTTTTGAAGCTTCGTTTAGTTGATGTTTATGAACAACTTTTCCATTAATTTTATAAAAAAAATCAAAAACATACATTTTTGGTTCATACGAACAATAAATAAAAATTTCATCAGCCTTATTATCAACATACTCTAAACAAATAGCCACCATGTCTGTTTGTAATTCTGAAAAATAGTCCTCAAATAACTTCACATAATCCCCCCCTAGTTCTCTAAACTTGCGAACCTCATACGACCATCTATTTCATATTCTATATCAAAGCTGCTAGGTCTTAAACTATTTCCTTCGTAATTAACCGAAACGTCTTTTCCTTCTTCTATTGCTTTAGCCCATTGATTTTCTAGCTTTTTGTATTTACTCAAGTTAACACTACTTGATTGCGACACAAGATTATCCAAATCTGGAGAACCTCCAAATCTATCAGCTGCTAGATGTTCTGCGTGGTCTCCAGGTTCTTTTCCAGGTGTGTTGGACTTATGAGACAATCTATTATTACGTTTTGTTAGTTTTAAGTCATCCGCATTAAAATCAGTAAGTCTCCCTAAACCATCTGTCTTATATTGATAATTATATTCACCTGCTTGATATTTAACATTTGGTTTTAATTTACCACCTTTAACCAAGTGACTACCATCCTTAATGTTATCATCAAATACCTGTCTAGTACCATTACCCGTACCCTTAGTAACTTTCGCAAAGCTCGTGTGTATCTCTTGTTCACGCATCGCGTTGATAGGTAAGCGTGGGCCTCCTGCCATCGCAACATCCGTTTGTGAAACAAGTCCGTTAAACCAATGATCGACGAAGGATCTTGCCGATTGCGTGTTTCGAACGACGCGTTCATGTGCTTTTTTAGTGATATCTTTGGTAACAGCCTTAGATGCAGGTGTCAGTTCTATCGCCGTAGGAAGGATCCCTGCTAAACCGAGTGATAAGCTTGCTTGCCGTTGACTGGTAGTGAGCGCATTGCCTAAGATATCTTTTCCAGTTAAATACTCAGAAAAGCCATTAGCGGAAACTAATCCATATATACCATATTCGGTGTTTTTTATGACTTGTAAGCTTTTCGTTGTTTTATACATGTCGAATACCGTTTCACTAGCAACCGCATATTCCGCTAATTCCTTCATTTTGAAAAATATGTATTAAGTTCTAATCTTGTTCTATACGGTATACTTTAATTTCATCTTCTTAATATTTCAAGCTATATCCATCTCTTGCCTCCCCTTGAGTTGAGACTCGTATATACCCAACAACGCTCAAATTTTTCACCCTCCCGTTACGAAAATTACGAATAGCGAGTATTATACGACCATCTCTAATAAAAATACAACCAAAAATTTACAAGCTAGCAATATAAGAACGCTCTTTCACGATACCCATTGTTTATCGCCACGAGCTTTGTTACTCTCGTTTGATAGTCCCCATCGCTCCATCAGCAATCAAAATCCTTTCTTTTAAAGATGTTAATAAATCCAAACTTACTTCACCTCCACTATTTATGGGAATATAAATTTGTTATCTATGCCATGTCATAATAACACCCCCTGCCATATAAAATGTTATCTCGCCTGTTTATTTTATTATTTTCACTAACAAAGTACTAAAACAGAATGCCTTGATGGTACAACCTTCATGAGTTATGAATTTCATAAGCATTTTTTATATTGTCTATAACTCACTAAAAAACACTTGATGCCCGAATATGGCAATCAAGTGCTTTACAGATAGCTATATGACTATTGTGAGTATTATTACTTTATGAAATTAAACTTTTTCTCCTTTTAATCAGTAGTTGTCCTTAAAAATTCTATACTTATTCTGTCAACTTTTATTTCAATATATTTATCCATCAATTCATGATAATCTAAGAAATACTCATCTTCGTCAGTAAAAACTAATCCTGCATCAATTTTATCCTCATGTAACAAACCTCTTATATAATACTCATAACCCAAACCAATACGCTCTATTTCCTTCTTCTCTCCCTGGATTTCACGAATCATTAACTCATTTAAGATAGTAAATCCTATTAATACAGGATAACTTTTTCCTACTTCAATTTTATAAGGACAAATAAAAGCAAACCCTGTAAATTCAATACCCTCGATCTCGATTATCACTTCTTCCTCAATTTGTGGGTCTAGCCTTTTAACAAGAGCCGTATATACCATAAATAAATCCTCCCTTCCTACTCTGCTGGATTAATCACTGGAATATTTTCACCATTAATGGTCTTCCAAATCTTTTTGCCACTCTGAGTGTGGTAGGTCGTAATATCTCCGTTATTATTAGTACCTACAAATTCAAACTTTGCTTTACCATTTTTGTTATTTCCCATAAACTTGACATATCCTGTCCTTATTTCATCTTTATATTCATACTTCACCTTTATGCCATTATTGATAACCTCTTTTGCACCTTCAAGATACTCGTCGGCATTTTTATATAATTCATCAAATTCCTTCCCATGCTTATCAAAATGTCCTTCTAGTTTAGCACGATCTGCAAAAGCTGAAGGACTTTTACCCGCCCCCTTAGTGACTTTCGCAAAGCTCGTGTGTATCTCTTGTTGTACGTGAGTATCACGCATCACGTTGATAGGTAAGCGTGGGCCTCCTGCCATCGCAACATCCGTTTGTGAAACAAGTCCGTTAAACCAATGATCGACGAAGGATCTTGCCGATTGCCTGTTTCGAACGACGCGTTCATGTGCTTTTTTAGTGATATCTTTGGTAACACCCTTCAATGCAGGTGTCAGTTCTATCGCCGTAGGGAGGATCCCTGCTAAACCGAGTGATAAGCTTGCTTGCAGTTGACTGGTAGTGAGATCGTTGCCTAAGATATCTTTTCCAGTTAAATACTCAGAAAAGCCATTAGCGGAAACTAATCCATATATACCATATTCGGTGTTTTTTATGACTTGTAAGCTTTTCGTTGTTTTATACATATCGAATGACGTAACACTAGCAAACAAATTCCACTAATTCCTTCATCACTAAAAATACGGATCAAGTTCTAGTCTTGTTCTTTACAGTATACTTTAATTTCATCTTCTTAATATTTCAAGCTATATCCATCTCTTTCCTGCCTTGAGTGGAGACTTGTATATACCCAACAACGTTCAAATTTTTCACCCTCCCGTTACGAAAATTCTAATTAACGTAACGCTTAGACGCTATATTCAACATAAATTTATTGCATACGTCTTTAGCGATACAACAAACTCCTTTACCGATACAAATTTATTGTGGTATCGTAAAAGTAACATGAAGAAGAGGAAGGGAATTACCATGCCAATATCAATCAAACTAAAGGCAAGCCTTAAGGAACGTGACCTTTCACAGCGTGAATTGGCAAGAATGACAGGGATGCGTCCTAATACGATTAGCCATCTTTGTTTAGACAATGTGGACAGAGTGTATCTATCAACATTAGAAACCGTATGCAAAGTGTTAGACATCGACATTCAGGAGTTAGGTGGAGTAGTCCTCTTGTACTAGTAATCGTTCTATGTACGTCAATGTTGCGAAAAAATTTAAAAGGCAAGAAGAAAGCAAAGGTAAAGTATTTGGGGATGAGAATGATAGTAACTGACGATTTAGAGGTTATTTACAAGAAATAAAACTAAGTAAATGGGGTATATGTTTTTAAGGTAGTGTACGTACTATTTAATTTGTTAAAACTGGACAGGTTACACTAAGTTAGACAGAATCATTAAGGTCATATAAACTTGATTCAACATGTGTCGGAGGTGAATCAATTATGACGAAAAGAAAGAGAAGAACATTCACAAAGGAATTCAAAGAACAAATCGTTCAACTTCATGCTTCTGGTAAGCCTAGAGGTGAAATTATCAAAGAATATGAGCTGACGCCATCTGCCTTTGATAAATGGGTTCGCCAACATACAGCTTCTGGATCATTTGAAGAAAAAGATAATCGTACACCTGAACAAGAAGAGTTATTAAAACTTCGTAAAGAAAACCAAAGACTGGCGATGGAAAATGATATTTTAAAGCAAGCCGCGCTGATAATGGGACGAAAGTAGATGTGATTCGAAATAACGCTCACAAATACTCGGTATCAGCAACGGTTTTCATGTACCGAGTAATCGCAGGTACAATGTGCGAAGTCCTTCAAATCCCTAGAAGTACGTACTATTATGAAGCGAAAGAACGTGATAACCAGGAAGAGGAACTTACGAAAGTAATTGTTGAAATATTCAAAGATAGCCGCAATATATATGGACAACGAAAGATAAAAGTAGAGTTACAGAAACGCGGTTGGCAAGTTTCACGTCATCGCATTGGGCGAATTATGAAAAAGCAAGGTCTTGTGTCTAAATATACGGTAGCTCAATTCAAACTTGTAAAATCAACGCTAAACGAATCGGAAGTTAAAAACGTACTTAACCGAGAATTTAATCAGGACAAGGAGTTAAAAGTTGTTGTTAGTGATTTAACTTATGTTCGAGTCGCTCAAAAGTGGCATTACATTTGCTTTTTAACAGACTTATTTAACCGTGAAATTATCGGATATAGCGCTGGTCCGCATAAGACGGCTGCTTTAGTTCAACGTGCGTTTGCGTCTGTCCCGTACAATCTAAATCGTCTCGAATTGTTCCATACTGATCGAGGCAGTGAGTTTAAAAATCAGCTTATTGATGATGCTCTTGAAGCTTTTGATATTGAACGATCGTTAAGTGAAAAAGGAAGTCCTTACGACAACGCCGTCGCTGAAGCAATGTTTAAAACCATTAAAACAGAGTTTATCAATGGTACTGTTTTCCCTTGTCAACAAGCCCTTGATCTTGAACTATTCGATTACGTAAATTGGTTTAATAATATTAGAACGCATGGATCATTAAATTATTTAACCCCTGCTGAATACAAGTTACTCCATTCTTAATTACCCTTAAGATAATTGTTCAGTTTAGTGTTGACATTCCAAACACACTATTGGTCATACAAGGGTTATGTTTATTATCATAATTACAATCGTTTTATTCGGTACTACCCTCTCCTCTTTAAAAAAAGCCTTAAAAGAGGAATAACTCTTTTAAGGCTTTTCATACTAATCATTATTGAATTTGTCTTTATACTCTTTTAATATTTTTGTATTCAAATCACTTATCTCTGAAAAATGCCACTCGAAAGTCGTTATAATTCTATGAAATTCAAATAACATTTCCTCTACTTTGTTACCATCATTTAGATTTACAGTATTAAAACCACCTAGTACTTTGTCTAATTCACTAGATAGAACTTTTAAATCCTCCAAATTATCGTACTGTTCATCAATATCGTCCTTCGTTACAATATCGGTTTTAGAATTAAGTTTTTCTAGTATTGATAATACTTCTCGTAACTTATATTCCACTTTTAATTACCTCCACCCTTTAACAACACGCCCAAGTGCTTTCTTAGTCTTATCAGAGTTTAAAGTACCATCTAAATTTAAAACGTATTTTACGTTGCCAGTCTTATCTATCACCTCTAAATGGTCTTTATGCAACCCATCAAGATAAATTCCATAACCCTTTTTTAGATATTTACTATCAGTTTTTTGTGTTACTTTGTAAATTGTTTGTCCATCATATTGTACACTGCTTTTGGATAATGAATTTTTTATAGTTTTTCCAAATTTCACACCAAAGAACTCATTCATATTAGATACTGGTTTAACCGTACCCTTAGTAACTTTCGCAAAGCTCGTATGTATCTCTTGTTGTACGTGAGTATCGCGCATCGCGTTGATAGGTAAGCGTGGGCCTCCTGCCATCGCAACATCCGTTTGTGAAACAAGTCCGTTAAACCAATGATCGACGAAGGATCTTGCCGATTGCGTGTTTCGAACGACGCGTTCATGTGCTTTTTTAGTGATATCTTTGGTAACACCCTTAGATGCAGGTGTCAGTTCTATCGCCGTAGGAAGGATCCCTGCTAAACCGAGTGATAAGCTTGCTTGCCGTTGACTGGTAGTGAGCGCATTGCCTAACATATCTTTTCCAGTTAAATACTCAGAAAAGCCATTAGCGGAAACTAATCCATATATACCATATTCGGTGTTTTTTATGACTTGTAAGCTTTTCGTTGTTTTATACATGTCGAATGACGTAACACTAGCAAACAAATATTCCACTAATTCCTTCATCACTAAAAATACGAATCAAATTCGAGTCTTTTTCTATACTGTATACTTTAATTTCATCTTCTTAATATTTCAAGCTATATCCATCTCTTGCCTCCCCTTGAGTTGAGACTCGTATATACCCAACAACGCTCAAATTTTTCACCCTCCCGTTACGAAAATTAAAATTTATGTAACGCTTTTTAAACGAATAGCGAGTATTATACGACCGTCTCTAGTAAAAATACAATCCAAATTTTTTTATCCAAAGCATAAAAAAAAGGAAAAACACCTGTTACCTAATAGGCAATCAAGTGCTTTATAGTTAGCTATATAAAATACTCCATTAGATTAAAACGGCATCTCGCATAATTATATGGCAATCTTTTATAAACAAAATATCATTATACAAACTCTTGACGGTACAACCATCAAGAGTTTTTGATTTTCAGCCATCTCATTTATAATTTCTTTTTATTTATCTATCTTAAAAATTTTCTTCCCATGCTTCTTTTGCATCCAACAACCTTTGTGATAAAAACTCATAAAAATCCTTTGCTGTATTGTAGTCATCAAGCCCTCCTGGTCTATTCCACGCTATTACCGGGCACTCATTATTCTCCATTTCACTGATATATAGACAATAAGCATATTCTCCAGCATCTTCAATAACTACTAAATCCTTGTCCATTCCTAAATCTCTATATCTCTTTGTATTAACAACAACAGTAGCTCTATTTGACTTAGCCACTCCTAAAATATTAACTCCATATAACCCTCCAGAACCATAGGTAGTTAAAAACCACTTATAACTTTCTGGTAAATCCACCCCTAGCTCATTTTGGATAGAATTAATTTGACTTTCATCTACTCCACCTGTAAAGTCATCTGATTCCTTATGTTCATTAATAAAGTGTATTAATTCCTCTTTATCCAATCAAGGTTCCTCCTTTTACAAATCACTTTTATCTATTTGTTTAGCTCTCCATCTCCAATATTTACTTCTAAAGTTGTCATATTGCTTTTTTAATACAGGGTCATTTCTAAAACTCCCATCATTCTCCACCAACCCATGCAAAATTTTATTATATTCATCATGCATACTTGCAGGAATTTCTACCATTGATCCTGGCTCTCTTTGGATTAAATGATGAAGTTCTATAACCGTTCCACCTTTCCAAATCGGTGCTCTTCCTTTTTTCATTAATTGAAAATTTGTCATACCAGAATCAGGATCGATTCTCTTATAATCGATATCAATCCTTTGAAAAACCCGTCTGCTAATATCTCTTACTTCTCCATTAACCTTTGTTGTCCCAGTATATTCCACAGCTTTATAGTTTTTATACTCTTTACCCGTACTCTTAGTAACTTTCGCAAAGCTCGTGTGTATCTCTTGTTGTACGTGAGTATCACGCATCGCATGGATAGGTAAGCGTGGGCCTCCTGCCATCGCAACATCCGTTTGTGAAACAAGTCCGTTAAACCAATGATCGACGAAGGATCTTGCCGATTGCGTGTTTCGAACGACGCGTTCATGTGCTTTTTTAGTGATATCTTTGGTAACAGCCTTAGATGCAGGTGTCAGTTCTATCGCCGTAGGAAGCATCCCTGCTAAACCGAGTGATAAGCTTGCTTGCCGTTGACTGGTAGTGAGATCGTTGCCTAAGATATCTTTTCCAGTTAAATACTCAGAAAAGCCATTAGCGGAAATTAATCCATATATACCATATTCGGTGTTTTTTATGACTTGTAAGCTTTTCGTTGTTTTATACATGTCGAATGACGTAACACTAGCAAACAAATATTCCACTAATTCCTTCATCACTAAAAATACGAATCAAATTCGAGTCTTTTTCTATACTGTATACTTTAATTTCATTTTCTTGATATTTCAAGCTGTATTCATCTCTTGCTTGACCTTGAGTCCGAAACCCGTATATACCCAACAACGTTCAACTTCTCACCCTCCCGTTACGAAAATTGAAATTTATGTAACGCTTTTTTAACGAATAGCGAGTATTATACGACCATCTCTAATAAAAATACAACCCAATTTTATCTGCCCTGACGCTAAACTAGTTACCTTCTTACGCAACCTACCTTTTATCGCTACGAGCTTTGTCATTCTCATTAGTTTTTTAGGCATTCCCTGTCATAACTACCCCTGCCATGTAAAATGTCATTTCGCCTGTCTATCTTATTATTTTCACAAACAAAGTATTAAACAGAATGCCTTGAAGATACTACCTTCATGAGCTATGAATTTCAGTAAAGCATTATCTAATATCGTCCAAAGTTAAAATTTCTACAAAAAAAACAAAAACACCTGTTGCCTTTTTGACAATCAAGTGCCCTACTCTACACTGTAACAATTTAGTCTATATACTCTGCTGTACCTATAAAATCTATTTTGTATGCATTTTTATTTACTGAAGATACAGGCTTTCCATCTTTATCATAATTATAATTATAAATTAAAATAATGGTATTATATTTAGAGTTTAACTTAACATCGATAAACTGCTTTATTAATTGATCATCATATGAAAAATCTACTAGAAGCTCTTTTATATCATCTTCAGTATCCGGTACCCAATCCTTTTCAATTAAGTCTCTGTCATAATAACCTAATTTAAATTCTCTCTCAAAAACAGAAGGAATACTATCTCCATCCTCATCATAAATTATTTCAGTGTATTTTGCGACCTCATTAAAATTGCTGAAGTTTCCCAACCACAAAGAAACATCATTTTTCAATGTTTTTACCTCCTTAGACCTTCTGGTAAATCCAGAACTCCATTTTTCATTCTTTTACTAGCCCATTCATTTAACTCTCTAACAAAGCTTTCATAATCAGGTGCAGAATCAATAATTTTTAAAATCTCATTATGTGCTTTTGTAGAGCCACGTCTCCCATGACGTCCGGGAGGATTTACAAATTCAACATCTTTAGTAAGGCTCCTCATGTCTTTTATATCATCCATTCTTACACCCCACTGCTTAAATTTAGGTGTTCTTGCTACAAGGTGCCATTCATGGTATCCTCCTGGACGTCTTATCCTATCCTCAATCTTACTTCTCAAATGTGGGATACTCCACATTTCCTCAAATTTATCAACTGATAAACTATCAAACCACTTATTAAATTGGTTATTTCTAACTGAAGGAATCTGTATATTCTTACCCGTACCCTTAGTAACTTTCGCAAAGCTCGTGTGTATCTCTTGTTGTACGTGAGTATCACGCATCGCGTTGATGGGTAAGCGTGTGCCTCCTGCCATCGCAACATCCGTTTGTGAAACAAGTCCGTTAAACCAATGATCGACGAAGGATCTTGCCGATTGCGTGTTTCGAACGACGCGTTCATGTGCTTTTTTAGTGATATCTTTGGTAACAGCCTTAGATGCAGGTGTCAGTTCTATCGCCGTAGGAAGGATCCCTGCTAAACCGAGTGATAAGCTTGCTTGCCGTTGACTGGTAGTGAGATCGTTGCCTAAGATATCTTTTCCAGTTAAATACTCAGAAAAGCCATTAGCGGAAACTAATCCATATATACCATATTCGGTGTTTTTTATGACTTGTAAGCTTTTCGTTGTTTTATACATGTCGAATGACGTAACACTAGCAAACAAATATTCCACTAATTCCTTCATCACTAAAAATACGAATCAAATTCGAGTCTTTTTCTATACTGTATACTTTAATTTCATTTTCTTGATATTTCAAACTGTATCCATCTCTTGCTTGCCCTTGAGTCGAGACTCGTATATACCCGACAACGTTCAATTTCTCACCCTCCCGTTACGAAAATTAAAATTTATGTAACGCTTTTTAAACGAATAGCGAGTATTATACGACCATCTCTAATAAAAATACAACCAGATTTTATCTGCCCTGACGCTAAACTAGTTACCTTCTTATGTAACCTACCTTTTATCGCCACGAGCTTTGTCATTCTCATTAGTTTTTTAGCCATTCCCTGTCATAACTACCCCTTCCATGTAAAGTGTCATCTCGCCTGTTTATCTTATTATTTTCACAAACAAAGTACTAAAACAGAATGCCTTGACGGTACTACCTTCATGAGCTATGAATCTCATAAGCATTTTTTGCTTGTCTAAGAGCATAATATTCCTCACCAAAAAGCACTTGTTGCTTATTAAACAATCAAGTGCTTTATAATTAGCTGTATAATGTTCTTCATTGTTAATATTTATTTTTATTCTTCAGTGTCCTCATATAAATTACCTAAGAATTCATAAATACCGTTTGCTAAAAAAAACATGTTACTCATATCATCAGGGGCTTCCGGTTCTTGTTCATGATCCCAAAAATAAATTTTGTCATAATAAGGTTCCTTTGTCCCTAAACATATAACATTTCCTGAAGGGTCATCTCCTATTGGAATAAATCCTACTGGTAACCTCTCATCCATTATCTCGATAAAATCTGTCAAATTATCATACATATCACCAATACCATAAAAAACATTCAAAACACTTGGTCCTTGATCTTCAGATATTATAAATAAATTAGGTATCACTTTCCCCCCATTCCATTTTAGTAAAAAATTAATATATTGTTCAGTTAGTTTAATATTATTTTCATTTTCAAATATTTTTATTTGTTCTAACGAAAGATTATCATGTGAACCATAAATTTTCGTCATATTTATCCTCCTAATCTCCATTAATGATACTTACTCCACCAGCATGAGTAAATTCTCTATGAACTTTTTTATCAACAAGAATCATTGTTTTTCCATCTTGATGATGATGCCAAGTATAACCTTCAGTTGCTTCATTTAAAGAAGCAACTGGTGGGGCAGAATCTTTGTTCAATCCCGCCTTTTTATTTGCGTTTTTATTATCCAATGAACGATTGGTTGGACTTGCAATTTCAATTTCTACCGGCTTAACAGTTGGATGTGCATATTCAGTGAAGTCTGGATAACCATCAGGATACCTTACAGTCTGCTCCTTCTTATTTGTATATACCCAGGTACCATCATCATTAATTTTCACTATACCACCCTTATTTGTCCATTTATCTGGTGCAGGAGAATATGATGGTTTAGTGGCAAGTTGTTTTTTTGTAAATTGAACTCCTAAATTACCATTACCCATACCCTTAGTAACTTTCGCAAAGCTCGTGTGTATCTCTTGTTGTACGTGAGTATCACGCATCGCGTTGATAGGTAAG
>NZ_JBISEP010000044.1:0-12508 GCF_044383835.1 Paraliobacillus sp. JSM ZJ581 | reverse complement strand
TAATATTGGTCTAGTGACAATAGCGAAGAGGTCACACCTGTTCCCATGCCGAACACAGTAGTTAAGCTCTTCAGCGCTGATGGTAGTTGGGGCCTTGCCCCTGCAAGAGTAGGACGTCGCTAGGCAATATAAGTAACACTATTTATAGTAGGTATTTTAATTACCTACATTATCGCGGGGTGGAGCAGTCTGGTAGCTCGTCGGGCTCATAACCCGAAGGTCGTAGGTTCAAATCCTGCCCCCGCAACCAAAATGGTCCGGTAGTTCAGTTGGTTAGAATGCCTGCCTGTCACGCAGGAGGTCGCGGGTTCGAGTCCCGTCCGGACCGCCACTATTCAAATAAAATATACGTTACATAAAAGCCTTAGGATATTCCTAAGGCTTTATTTAGTTAATTAAAGATGTAGCCGACATGATCAGGCTATATACTAAACGTGGTGGTTCCCTCTGTTCTATCAAAGATTGAAGAGAAGTATATTCTAAAGTTATAGCCACAAAAGGAGAGGAAAAGCGTGCAAAACAAGAATGAGAAGCATGTTTAATAGTTATAGAAGCTTCGAATATTTCTTATTAAAACGCTAAAAACAAAAAATCCTTCAATCGAATTATGTACTTCTTTAATAATGAGGGGCTGAAACTCGATAAAAGTGACGAAACGAATGTCTTATGGGATTAAAAATTTTGAACGTTTAAAAATAAAATATTGTGCGACAAAAGATTAGAAAAGTCTTATTATAAAAGAGTCTTTAGCAGAGTCCCCACATGAGGAAAGCGAGTATATTTCCCTTGCGGTTCAGGCATAAACATTATTTATAATATGCATCTAATCACAGAGATGGTGAAGTGAAAATTACACCACACCTTTGACAAAGAACCTCAAACCCTGATGTAATAACGAAAACTTAAAATGATATGTTGTAGACATAGTGAATTTAATGAAATCATTTTATTAGAAAATACGATAATTATAAAAGGTCTATAAAATACCAATGTATTTCACTTAAATATTTTTGAAATTGATGTTTTTTTGCTATGATAGAATAAGAACAAATAAATGAGGGTTATTACAATGAATGAATTTAAATTTATTGATTCAATAAAACAAAAAAACTATAAACAACCTACGATTATTAAAGGAATTGGTGATGATGCTGCGGTATTTCGTCAATCATATTTAGATACAGTGACTGCCGTGGACACATTTGTTGAAAATATTCATTTTTCAAGACAAACCATGACACCGTATCATGTAGGCTATCGTTTATTAGCAGCGAATATAAGTGATATGGCTGCAATGGGTGCATCACCGGCTTATTACATGATTTCCATTGTTGCACCGGCGCATTGGTCAGAAGAAGAATTACAAGAAATATATAGTGGGATGCATGACATTGCTACATTATATAAAATGGACCTTATTGGTGGCGATACAGTTTCAGGTAAAGAGTTAGTTATTTCAGTAACTATTGTTGGTTTTGTAGAACAATATAAAGCGAGGTACCGCAGTGCAATGCAGAAAAATGATGTTTTGTTTGTTACTGGGACTTTAGGTGATTCGAGTGCTGGATTATATCTATTATTGAATCCCCAAAAAGAAACAGTATCAGATGCTAAATACTTAATTAATCGCCATCGCATGCCCATGCCACGTGTAACTTTTGCACGTGAATTACAATCATTAAACCGTGTTGCTTTAAACGATGTGAGTGATGGGATATCAAGTGAAGCAAATGAATTAGCAGAAGCTGCTAATTTAACTGTTTATATTGATTATGATCAATTACCAATGCATCAGGCATTACAGCAGTTCTCTCCAGAGCAAAGAGAAAAGTTTATGTTAACTGGTGGAGAAGATTTTGAATTGGTCGGGGCAGTTGCCTTAGAAGATTGGGAAAAAGTAAAGGAAGCAGCTAAATTAACGCATACAGAAGTGAAAAAAATCGGATATGTAACGTCGAACGAAAACACAAACGGATCGGTATTTTTAAAAAAGGATAAACAAATCATCCAATTAAAAAAAGCAGGTTATACACATAGGAGTTAAAAGGACATGAAACCATTTAAAGTAATAACCAATACAACAGAAGAAACGATCAAGATAGCAGAGAAATTAGCTGTTTTGCTTCGTCCTGGTGATGTTGTCACATTACAAGGTGATTTAGGTGCGGGAAAAACAACATTTACAAAAGGATTAGGTATTGGGTTAGGTGTGACGCGGACAATTAATAGCCCTACATTTACGATTGTTAAAGAATACATGGGGGAACTACCTCTTTATCATATGGATGTTTATCGCTTAGAGGAAAGCGATGAGGATATAGGCTTTGATGAATACTTTAACGGAGATGGCATTAGTGTTGTGGAGTGGCCACAATTTATTACAGCATTTCTACCTGATAAACGATTAGATATTGAATTAAAAACAATAGAAGATAATAAACGGCAAATGATACTATATCCCAATGGACATGATTTTGAAAAAATATGTAAGGAGTTAATACGATGAGTATACTCGCCATTGATACATCTAACGAAACATTAGGTGTAGCTATTTATGATGACCATACAAATAGCGTATTGATAGAGCATAAGGAAAATAGTAAAGCGAAGCATTCAAAAAGGTTGATGCCTGTCATTGATCAAGTCATGAAAACAGTCGCTTTGCTTCCACAAGATTTGACTAAAATTATAGTGGCGAAAGGACCAGGATCGTACACTGGTGTGAGAATTGGTTTATCTACAGCCAAAATGATGGGATGGACGTTAAACATCCCGGTAATAGGAGTATCTAGTTTAGAGGCATTAGCTTTTAACGGGATAAATCAATCATCTAAAATATGTCCATTTTTTGATGCGCGCAGAGGTTTGGTTTATACAAGTTTATATGAATCGGATCAAAATAATCAAATGAGATTAGTGAAAAAGGAGAGAAATATCCTTTTTACTGATTGGCTGAACCAACTAAAAGAAAAAGATCAATCGATTATGTTTTTAAGTCCAGATCTTGATATACATAAGGAAGTGATTGGAGAACTGATGAAGGAGAATGCGATTTTTCCGATTGAACCATTTCATACTCCTAACCCTGCTTTATTAGCAATGATAGGAAAAGACCGTTCTGCAGAAAATGTTCACCAGCTAACTCCAAATTATTTGCGTCTTGTTGAAGCAGAAGCAAAATGGTTAGCGAAGCAAAAGGAACAAGACAATGCGTGAAGTAGTAATACGTCAAATGACGATGGATGATATAGAGCAAGTAAAGATAATTGAAGAAGCATGTTTCTCAGTTCCTTGGACAGAAGATATTTACCAAAAAGAGTTAACAGAAAACGCTTATGCAGCGTATTATGTGATTGAAAAAGATCGACAAATTATCGGGTTTTGTGGTTTATGGATCGTTATTGATGAAGCACAAATAACGAATATTGCAATTTTACCTAACTATCGAGGGTTTGGATATGGTAGCTACTTATTTCAATACATAATCAATCAAGCAATGTTAGCCGGGGCTGTTCGTTTATCTTTAGAAGTTAGGGTTTCAAATTTAGTTGCACAAAAATTATATCGGAAATTCGGTTTAAAGCCAGCCGGCATAAGAAAAAATTATTATACCGATAATAATGAAGATGCGATGGTAATGTGGGTGAATGTAAATGAATAAAGAGCAATTTATTTTAGCATTAGAAACAAGTTGTGATGAAACTGCAGCAGCCATACTAAAAAATGGTCAAGAAGTAGTTGCTAATGTTGTAGCTTCTCAAATACAGAGTCATAAACGTTTTGGTGGAGTAGTCCCAGAAATTGCGTCTCGTCATCATGTAGAACAAATAACGATGGTGTTAGAGGAAACCCTGAATAAAGCAAATATGGAGATAAGTGAGATGAGTGCGATTGCCGTAACGGAAGGTCCAGGACTTGTTGGGGCATTGCTTGTAGGTGTGAATGCTGCTAAAGCACTTGCATATGCAAATCAGCTACCGTTAGTTGGTGTGCATCATATTGCTGGTCATATTTATGCTAATCGAATAGAAAGAGAACTGACGTTTCCACTATTAGCACTTGTCGTATCGGGTGGGCATACAGAGTTGGTCATGATGAAAGAACATGGTTCATTTGAAATCATTGGCGAAACGAGAGATGATGCGGCAGGTGAAGCGTATGATAAAGTAGCTAGAACATTAGGTTTACCTTATCCTGGAGGGCCGGAAATAGATCGGTTAGCTCAAATTGGGAAAGAGACTATTCCATTTCCTCGTGCATGGTTAGAAGAAGGATCATTTGATTTTAGCTTTAGTGGATTGAAATCAGCAGTTATTAATCATTTGCACAATAGTAAGCAACGAGGAGAAGAACCGAACAATGCTAATATTGCTGCAAGTTTTCAAGCTAGTGTAGTTGAGGTTTTAACAGAAAAAACATATCAAGCTGCAAAGGAATATGATGTGAAACAAGTCGTACTTGCAGGAGGAGTAGCGGCAAATAAAGGTCTTCGTCAAAAGTTAACAGAAAAGTTTACTGATGTGAATATACCTTTATCCATACCACCACTATGGTTATGCACAGATAATGCCGCAATGATTGGTGCAGCCGGATCGATTGCTTACGAGCAAGGACATCGTGCAGGCTGGGATTTAAACGCTAATCCAAGTTTAGATTTAGAACGGTATGGAAATAGAAAACAATCATAAAGATTTCCCCAGTTCATTTTAGAAGCTGGGGATTTTACTATTTGTACAACAAGAGCATATTAAACATATCCACAAGTAATGATTGAGAATGTGGATATGTTTTGCAAAATACTTTTATAGAAGTAATTGATCTGTGCACAAAATCTGTGGATAACATATGGTTTTTCTGTGGATACTGTGGATAAATAGCGAAAAAGTAGTGAATAAGGCTTTTTGTCTGTGCATAAATAACTGGACAGACACGAAAACACTTATCCACAATCTGTTCAACTAGTATTCATTTTTAAGTTATTCTTTACTCTTCTTGCAATGCTTCCCATTCAACCATCAATTGTTCAATTTGAGCATTTACTTGTTCATTTTCTGTTGTTAATGTTAGTGCCTTTTCATGGTCTTGGAAGATATACGGTTTACAAAGTAATGCTTCATTATTTTCAACAGCTGCTTCTAACTTCTCAATCTTACGCTCGATTTCTTCTATACGTCGTTCTATTTTTCGTTGCTCTTGCTTTCGTGCTTTATCTTGGTGGAAGCTGGACTTTACGGCTTGCTTTTCTTCTGTTTCCTTTTCTTGAACTTGTAATTGTGCTAGCTCAAATGCTTCTTGCTTTTTTTCTAAGTAATAATCATAATCACCAAGATAAAGGCTTGATCCTTCAGGCTGCATTTCTAACACTTCTGATGCAATTTCATTAATAAAATAACGATCGTGTGATACAAAAATAATTGTACCAGGAAAGTCGATTAACGCAGCCTCTAATACTTCCTTACTATCGAGATCCAAATGGTTCGTCGGCTCATCAAGTATTAATAAATTTGCTTTTTGCATCATTAATTTTGCTAATGCAAGTCTAGCTTTTTCACCACCACTTAAAGCAGATACCGTTTTAAGTACATCATCTCCGGAAAACAAAAAATTCCCCAGTGTTGTCCGTATATCTTTTTCATCTATCATTGGATAATCATCCCATAATTCCATAAGTACAGATTTGGTTGAATGGAGTTTCGTTTGTTCTTGATCATAGTAACCGATGTCTACTTTAGAACCTATTTGAATATCACCATTGGATGGATGAAGATCGCCAGTTATTGTTTTTAATAAAGTTGTTTTCCCTACACCGTTTGGCCCAACTAAAGCAATCCGGTCCCCACGTGATACTTGGAAGGATAGATCAGAGAAGATTGGATCATCGGTATCATCATAATGAAAAGCTAATTCTTTTACTTTGATCACATCATTGCCACTTCGTTGGTTAATAGTAAAGCTAAAGGAGGCAGACCCTTCATCCCCTTTTGGTTTGTCCATTCGTTCTATTTTCTCTAATTGCTTTCTTCTACTTTGTGCGCGTTTTGTTGTAGAAGCTCGAGCCAAATTTCTTTGAACAAAATCTTCCATACGTTTTATTTCTGTTTGTTGCTTTTCAAATTCCTTCATTTCTCGCTCATAGTCAGCAGCCTTTTGGACTAAGTATTTTGTGTAGTTCCCGTGATATTTCTTCGATTGATGGCGTGAGATCTCATAAATCGTATTCACTGTCTTATCAAGAAAGTATCGATCGTGGGAAACGATAACAACGGCTCCGTGATAATTATTTAAATAAACTTCTAGCCAAGTCAATGTTTCAATGTCTAAATGGTTTGTCGGTTCATCCAAAATTAAAACGTCTGGCTTTGATAGTAGTAGTTTACCTAAAGCTAAACGCGTTTTTTGACCACCACTAAGTTCATTAATTGGCGTAGCTAGATCAAATTCTTTGAAGTTGAGACCATTTAAAACAGCTTTAATGTCAGCCTCGTATTGATAGCCACCATTTTTTTTGAAATCCTCTTGCAGTTGGTCATAACTGTGAAGTAGTTGCTGATATCGCGAATTATCCTCCATTAATGTAGGATTACCCATTTGCTGCTCCATTGCTCTAAGTTTGTCTTCCGTTTCAATTAACTCAGCAAAAACGGACAACATTTCATTCCAAATGGTTTCATTTGTTTCTAATCCTGTATTTTGTGCTAGATAGCCAAGTGTAACATGTTTAGGTTTATGTATGTCTCCCTCATCATAAGAGAGCACATCGGCCATAATTTTTAATAATGTTGATTTTCCTGCACCGTTTCTGCCTACAATAGCAATTCTATCGTTCGATTTTATCTCTAACTTTATATTTGATAGAATCAGTTCCGCACCATAGCGCTTCGATAACTGATTGATTTGCATTAATATCATCTTTTTTCACCTCATAATACTTAGTTTATCGCAATTTTTGTTTAACTAGCAAGCAAATGGTTAGGTATATAAATAAAAAATGTCTATACTATAAGTAGTACGTGTAATTCTTCACGACATATGTTTGATTTTTTGTTAAGATATAGATACAGATATAATAAATAAAGTTCTACTAAATAAATTTTTTGGAGAACAAACAATAGGGGTAATATGAATAGAAGGGGAATGGAACATGTCAGAACATACTAAAATACCGCAAGCAACAGCGAAACGTTTGCCACTTTATTATCGCTTTCTAAATAATTTGTACCTTCAAGGAAAATCGCGCGTATCTTCTAAAGAGTTGAGTGAAGCGGTTAAAGTGGATTCAGCAACTATACGTAGAGACTTTTCCTACTTTGGTGCATTAGGAAAGAAAGGGTATGGATATAATGTCGAATACTTACTCGGTTTCTTTAGAAAAACATTAGATCAGGATGAAATAACCAATGTTGCCCTTATTGGTGTTGGTAATCTAGGTACAGCATTTCTGAACTATAATTTCACCAAAAACAATAACACAAAAATTGAAATGGCTTTTGATACAAGTCCTGATAAAGTTAATCAAGAGATAGGTGGAGTACCGATCTATCATATTGATGATCTGGAGAAGTATCTTGGTAATGTTCAAGCAGCGATTTTAACTGTTCCGGGACTAGAAGCACAATCCATTACAGAAAGATTAATTGAAGCGGGGATAAGTGGAATATTGAACTTTACGCCAGCTCGAATAACAGTACCTGATAAAGTACGAGTCCATCATATTGATTTAGCAGTAGAACTCCAATCATTAATTTATTTTATGAAGCATTATTCTCCAGAAGCAGAAGAATAGAAGAAAGGTAGTGGCATTGTAAGGGAATGTCACTACCTTTTTGTTTCAACTACTCAGATATGTGTGAATGCATATTTATTTTTTCTTTTTTGTACGTTTGACATGTATGTGTAATGCTACTAATCGAATGGTTATAGCAAAGTTAAATGTAGCAAAAATTGCAAGTGAAACGGTGAAAAAATTCCACAGTGTACCTTGCGCCGATTCGATGCCGAAAAAAGTAAAGGAGACACCGATAATAAAATACATAACAGCTAAAGGTAAAGGTGAATGTTTCATTCGAAGTTTAGCCCCCAAAAACGATCATTTGTATTTTCTCATACTGTTCTAGCATCCGGTTTAATTCTTCAGGGCTGATGCTCAACTGCGCAATCACCACGACTGCATTCATAGTCGAGTGTGCAATGATTGGTACAATAATTCGTTTGGATTGTACATAGATAAAAGCAAAAACGAATCCAATCGTTAAATAAATTAACGTATTTTTAAAATCAGCGTGGACGACAGCGAATATTAATCCTGATGCTAAGGCACCAATGAAAAAATTGGTACGTTTATATACTTCACCAAAAATAATTTTACGAAACACGATTTCTTCTAAAATTGGCCCGATAATGGCAACGACAATAATAAAGATTGGTGTAGCCCGTGCAAGTGCCATAATATTTTGTGTGTTTTCTGATCCAGGCTCAATACCTAGTAAAAATGTTTGAATTAGATTCATTATGCCTTGGCCTAACATAGCCATAACGATTCCTATAATGGACCAAATAATCACCATGCCTAAACTTGCTGCATCAGGATGCTTGCGCAAATTCCTTTCTGGTTTTAATAGATACACCATAATGATTAAAGCAACAGTAAAGCTAAAGATCGTCCAGCTTGTTCCAATTATTGAATAATACGTTTTACTAATACTGGATGCTTTTATAATAATAGCAACCGGAATAGACGATAGCTGCATCAATATGTATGTTAATAATATGTACAAATATCTTTTTTCCAACGATAAACGACTCCTCTTTTTTAAAATTTGTTTAACAAATGTATTTTAACATATTATATGAATAGAATTGAATTAGTACGTTTATGACGATTTTGTAGAAAAAGATAGAAAATTTTTTTGAAAAAATACATCATAATACTTGCAAAATAAAAAGTAATTCATTATTATAATAATTGTGTTAGCACTCTTCATAGCCGAGTGCTAAAATAGAAAAAAACATATTGAAAATAATGAAGGAGGGTTTTTTGATGCTAAAGCCATTAGGTGATCGTGTCATTATTGAACTCGTAGAACAAGAAGAAAAAACTGCAAGTGGAATTGTATTACCAGATTCTGCGAAAGAAAAACCACAAGAAGGAAAAGTTGTTGCAGTAGGTTCTGGTCGTGTAACAGATAACGGGAAAAAAATCGCTCCAGAGGTTGCTGAAGGAAATACGATTATTTTCTCTAAGTTCGCAGGAACAGAAGTGAAATATGAAGGAAAAGAATACTTAATTCTTCGAGAAAATGATATTTTAGCTGTTATTGGCTAAATGAAGAATACAAATAATATACTTAATTACGAATTTAGGAGGGCTTATTAAGATGGCTAAAGAAATTAAGTTTAGTGAAGATGCTCGTCGCTCAATGCTACGTGGTGTTGATACATTAGCAAATGCAGTAAAAGTAACATTAGGACCAAAAGGGCGTAACGTTGTTTTAGGTAAAAAATACGGTTCACCTCTAATTACAAATGATGGGGTAACGATCGCAAAAGAAATTGAGTTAGAAGATGAATTTGAAAACATGGGTGCACAACTAGTATCTGAAGTAGCATCACAAACAAATGATGTTGCTGGTGACGGTACAACAACTGCAACTGTTTTAGCACAAGCAATGATCCAAGAAGGATTAAAAAACGTCGCATCCGGAGCAAATCCTGTAGGTGTCCGCCGTGGAATTGAAAAAGCGGTTGAACTAGCGACAGAAGAGCTACGCAAGATATCTAAACCAATTGAAGGAAGAGAGTCCATTGCCCAAGTTGCTTCTATTTCATCTGGTGATGATGAAGTAGGTCAGTTAATTGCTGAAGCGATGGAGCGCGTTGGGAATGATGGGGTAATTACGATTGAGGAGTCCAAAGGCTTTAACACCGAGCTTGAAGTCGTGGAAGGTATGCAATTTGATCGTGGATACTCTTCTCCATACATGGTTACTGATCAAGATAAAATGGAAGCAGTATTAGAAGATCCATATATCTTGATTACAGATAAGAAAATTAACAATATTCAAGAAGTACTACCTGTACTAGAACAAGTTGTACAACAAGGTAAACCACTTCTTTTAATTGCTGAGGATGTAGAGGGTGAAGCATTAGCTACATTAGTAGTGAACAAACTTCGTGGAACATTTAACGCAGTAGCAGTAAAAGCTCCTGGATTTGGTGATCGTCGTAAAGCAATGCTTGAAGATATCGCGACATTAACTGGTGCAGAAGTAATTACAGAAGACTTAGGCTTAGACTTGAAAAACACAACAATCGAACAACTAGGTCGTGCGTCTAAAGTTGTTGTTACGAAAGAAAATACAACAGTCGTTGAAGGTGCTGGAAATCCAGAACAAATTTCTGCACGTGTTGCACAAATCCGTGCACAAGCAGAAGAAACGACTTCTGAATTTGACAAAGAAAAACTTCAAGAGCGTTTAGCAAAACTTTCTGGTGGCGTAGCGGTAGTAAAAGTTGGTGCAGCTACAGAAACAGAATTGAAAGAGCGTAAATTACGTATTGAAGATGCACTAAACTCTACTCGTGCAGCAGTAGAAGAAGGCATCGTATCTGGTGGTGGAACAGCACTACTAAACGTTTACAAGCAAGTGCAAGATCTTGCACTTGATGGTGATGAAGCAACTGGTGCAAGCATCGTATTGCGTGCATTAGAAGAACCACTTCGTCAAATCGTTGAAAATGCTGGACTTGAAGGTTCAGTTATTGTTGAAAAACTTAAAGGTGAAGCAGTTGGTGTTGGATACAACGCAGCTAGTGGCGAATGGGTAAACATGATTGACGCTGGTATCGTTGACCCAACGAAAGTAACACGCTCAGCTCTTCAAAATGCAGCATCTGTTGCAGCAATGTTCCTAACTACAGAAGCAGTAGTAGCAGACATTCCAGAAGAAGGCGGTGCACCTGCAATGCCTGACATGGGCGGTATGGGTGGAATGGGCGGCATGATGTAAGAAACGCCTACAAACGTTGGTATAATAATGTTTGTGAATGACATTATATTAAAACCATGTTAAAAAGTGACATTTGTGTCACGATCTATATTTAAATAAGGTCTGAAAGGTCGTTTTCGTATAAAGTTCTTACTTTGTCGAAAGCGTCCTTTTTCATTTTTTTAGTAACATGTGTATAAGTTTTCATCGTTGTATCTATGTCCTCCTTTTGCAAAGCGCATACCAATAAAAGCTAATAAATAAAATCGTTCTTTATCTAATTCCAATCCGTACAAATTTAATTTTTTTAAAAAACCTTATAATTCAGCATGATTCAGGTATTTCTCAACAATGTTATCCTTCTTAATTTCTTCAACTAATTTTCTTTTCTTTGATATAATTACATCGTCATTGAGTCAATTTCACAATTGCTCTTTTTAAAAATACAAAGACTGACAGAATCTCGAAATTGTATTTAAAAAAACAGAAATCATGCAGCTTGTTGCTGATTTAATTGGGTATGAATACGATCTACAGCCAGTTTTGATGCATTATAAACAAGTGTAACCATGTCAAAATGAACTTTCGCACGTTCTCCTGTCCGATAACGAACATTATTAAGTTGAAAGAATTCTTTGAGATAGGCGTTAACACGTTCCACAGCGGTCCGACGTTTGAAAATATTTTTCCAATCCTGTAAACCACGAGCGGGGCAGTATATTTCCGAAGGTCTTCGGTTATTTTCACCTTATAAACTTTTTGACAGATACCTTCGTTGGCTAGTGGACAATTGTTGCACTCCTTTGGTTTCGTGTACTTCATTGTTTCATATTTAGAATCAAAGCTATCATAACGATAGGAATGTTCACGAAAACAGGTCGGTGCGAAATGTTTGTCATAACCAAGGAGTTCGCTTTCATTTCGCTTGTTGTATGCAATGACAGATTGTTGTCCCATTCGATGTACTTGTTCGTATATTGTTTCATAATCATACCCAACATCTTTAGTTTAGCGACTACCCGAGATTAATCACTATAAAAATGGTATAGATATAACAAATGAAACGTGCAAAAGATAACAAGGAAAATAATTTGATATTGTGAAAACAATTAGCAAAGGATAAATACTATGATACTTTTGGTTTAGGGATCTAGAATATCAAGAACTGATATTAATAAATTTAATTCATAAATATGGAATTTTCATTTACATTTTAATGGTTTTATATTGCTGCTTTTATAAAAAGTGGTATTATATTACTTATAATATTAATATTATTTAGGGAACTCGTATTAAAATTTAAATAATTAAGAGGGTGCCATCTAAATTGAAAATAATAAAATTCTTATCAGCGTTGTCTATTGTAATTTTCATAGCATTATCATATGTATTCAGAATAAATGATGTCATTTTTAATAATGTGATTACTTATTTAACTGTGGTATTAATGTAAGCGTCAAATACTACACACGTATGCAACTCAGTCTCCAGATGAGATAATCTTCATAGATTAATTCTCGAAG
>NZ_JBISEP010000043.1:0-12777 GCF_044383835.1 Paraliobacillus sp. JSM ZJ581 | reverse complement strand
TTAGCTACTTTAGGACGCGAACATAAAATAATTCAGTTGACTATTCTGACTCACCAACGTGATTTGACGTAGAACCGCTTTTTCTTATGCTCTGGTACTTGCTTGTTCTTCTAGTTCTTTTAACCGTTCTTCAATTTGTTCTAAATAGTTTTTAATATTTTTTTGATGCGGCTCGATTGTGCTCTTCCAACTTTCAATAGAGCTCTTTACATCAACTGATAATTCTTTTATTAATGATACGCCTTCTTTTGATGTGTTTGCAATTTGTTCAGTTAATAGCTTACCTTCATCTTTAATTTTGTCTAAGGAGCGAACAATAGTTTCCCCACGTGATTTAACATTATAACGTAATTCTTTACCAGATTGTGGTGTGCTAAGCAAGGTAGCGGCTGCACTAACTACTCCTCCAGCTAAAAAACCAAGTAATAAAGATTTTCCATTTGCCATTCCTTACACTCCTTTCTTTTATATTATACTATTTTCTCTTCTTTCATGCTCGTCAAACATAGGATTAATAACTATTTTATGAAATATTATCTTGTAGCTAAAAGTTTTTTAAAAAAAGAGCACTTAAACTAGAATTAAGGTGAATAAAAAAGAGGCTGTACTGTGGTAGCCCCTTTTTTTTATTCGTTTTACGCTGCTGAAACCCGTGAACGTTTCATGATGGCTTGTAGGATTGGGTATAAAATAACGGTAAATATAATGTTGAAAAGCATTGCTGGTAAAACTACGCCAACAAACATAGCTGAAAATGATCCAGGAAGTAGACCGACAACGTATAATGCGATTACTAAAAATATTGATCCACTTATAGCTGTTCCTATTGCTACTAAAATAGGTGCTTTTATTTTTTCATTCAGTGCTTTAGGGATGATAAATATTAAACCAAAAAAAATTAATGCTGTTAGTGGTTTATCTACTAGATTTGAAATTTGACCACCTGGCGCAGTGGTTGTTAAAGCTGAAATAATACCAGTTGAAAAAGCTAAAAGTAACACATATTCAAATTTAGGAAAAAGTAAAATTCCTACGAACATCATGGGCAGCATAATGTCAGGCTTCATACCGAATAAAATAGGTGGTGCAATAATATGAAGTACAGCCCCAATCCCAATAAATAAAGCTAATAAAACTAAAATCTTTGTCTTCATCTCTGTCTCTCCTCTACTAACTAACTGATTTCTTCCATTCGTGCACTAATTGCCGAATGCGAAGTGGTTATATTATAACAGATAATAAATAAAAACAATAGTCAAAAAACAATTGTTGCAGTGTCTTCGTTTTATAAGGCACTTGTTATTTATTTATCTGTTCATTAATGTTTTGTGCAATGGATTGTAGTGCTTCCTGTGTATAATCATCGGCGTGTGTTTCCCATATAGGCCTAAATCCATCTGTTTTTCCGTAACGAGGAATGAGATGTAGATGTAAATGGAAAACAGATTGTCCAGCTGCTTCACCGGTATTACTTAGTACATTAATTCCCTCGGGGCGAAAAGCATCTTTAATAGCGTTAGCAATCTTCGGTACACGTGCAAATAAATTACTAGCTGCTTGTTCAGGTATCTCGTAAATATTCTTTACGTGTGTTTTAGGAATTATTAACGTATGACCTTTTGTTACTTGACTAATATCTAAAAAAGCAAACACATCATCATCTTCATAAACTTTTGCTGAAGGAATATCCCCATTTATAATTTTACAAAAAATGCAATCTTCATGTGCCACTATTAGATCACTCCTATTTCTTTTTCTCTATTTTAGCATTTTGAAAACAATTAGTAAAAAAACAAGTGGGTAAGTCTATCGAAGCAATATCTAACAAAGATACTGTTTTCAGACTACCCACTTGCTAAAGGAGAGAATAGGATATATATTGTTTGCAGAATCAGGGGAATGATTCATCAACGTTTTATGGCTAGACTAGTAAATACCGTTTGTCAACACCTCATGTCTTCAGTCGGTTTATCCTTTATATAAAAAGGTTAGTACAAGCATAAACTGTCTTTCACAAACACCTCATTTCGAGAGCTAACACACAATCATATGTGGTTAAAAGCTTTATCCTAACTCCTTCAGTCCTAGTGTAAGCATCTTTTAAAAAAATATTCAATATTTTTTTGGATTTATAAAAAAGAAAATGGTAAAATCTGAGTAGAAGTATTTTAGAGCGGAGGAATGAGTAATGGATGCATTATTACATATTGATCAATTAGAGGGTGGATATACGCACAAAAATGTGTTGCACGGAATTTCATTCGATGTATATCCGAATGAAATTGTCGGCTTGATTGGTTTAAATGGAGCTGGAAAAAGCACGACAATTAAACATATTATTGGATTGATGCATCCCAAGAAAGGTGAAATTAAAATTAATCAGAAATTGTTTCAAGAATCACCAGAATCTTATCGCAAACAGTTTGCTTATATTCCTGAAATGCCATTATTATACGATGAATTGACACTGTATGAACATTTACGTTTAACTGCGATGGCATATCAAATAGATGAGGCTACATTCGAGTCGAGATTGCCCCGGTTATTAAAAGCATTCCGCTTAGAAAAGCAACTTAAATGGTTTCCGATTCACTTTTCAAAAGGAATGAAGCAAAAAGTAATGATTATGTGTGCTTTTTTAGTAGAGCCACCATTATACATTGTTGATGAACCATTCGTTGGCTTAGACCCGCTTGGTATTCAATCGTATCTAGAATGGATGGAAGAGCAGAAAAAACGTGGAGCAGGAGTGCTTATGTCCACACATATATTAGCTACTGCTGAACGTTATTGTGATCGATTTGTTATTTTACATGATGGGAATATTAAAGCATACGGAACATTAAATGATTTACGACAAGAATTCGTCATGCCATTTGCTACTTTAGATGATATTTATATCCAGTTGACAAAGGAAGCCGACCACCATGTTTAATGCACATAACTTATTTATGGAACGCTTTCGAGCTTTTGTAAAAGATACAAGCCGTTATTTGCAGTATGTTTTTAATGGACATACTGCAATCGCAATACTTTTTTTGATATCTGCTACTGCTTATTATTATCAACAGTTTTTGAGTGATTTACCATCAAATTTCCCAAGTATATGGGTAATTGCTTTCTTTTTTAGCTTAGTGATTACATATAGCCCTGTTCATACATTATTAAAAAAAGCAGATGTAATGTTCCTGTTGCCAGCTGAACAAAAAATGAGGCGTTACTTTTTTAATACGCTTATTTTGAGTTATTTTATGCAATTGTATTTAGTCGTGCTTACTTTAGCTGTTTTTGCACCGTTGTATCAAGCGAGTTTTGGAACATATAGTGGCTATTTTTTCTATGCTGTTGTGTTGTTATTATTAAAAGCTTGGAACCTAATGGCTAACTGGTGGATACTCAAAATACGTAATAAAAATAGTCGTCGGTTCGATTACATGTGTCGGTTCGCTTTGCAATTTGCTTTATTTTACTTCTTTATAAATGATTCACCTGTGTTTGCTGGAGTGACGACAATTTTGTTATTTATAATTTTTTTATATGCTTATTATTTGTCATCTCAACAAAAAGCAATAGCTTGGGATGTTTTAGTTGAAAAAGATCGTACACGAATGAGAAGTTTTTACCGCTTGGTTAATATGTTTACAGATGTCCCTCATCTAAAGGCAGTGGTTAAGAAAAGACATTGGCTCGTTAATTTGTTAACGAAGTCACTATCTTTTGATACAAAAAATACATATGATTTTTTATATCGTATGACATTAGTTCGTAGTGGGGATTATTTAGGTATGTACGTACGTTTGGTTTTAATTGGAATGATCGCAATTTATTACATACCACAACAAGCGATTTCAGTTATAATTGGTATATTATTTCTTTATCTAGTTGGGATTCAACTAATGACGATATGGCATCACCATCGTACGATTTTGTGGATTGACATATATCCAATTTCCATCACGATTCGTCAACAAGCTGTTTTGAAATTACTTCAGCTGCTATTATTCATACAAACTTTACTATACAGTGGTGTATTTTTTATTCAACACAACCTATTTGGTGGACTAATAATGGTAGCTAGTGGTGTACTATCTACTGTATTTTGGTTACATGGTTATGTGAAAAAGAAATTGGCGTAAGAAATGTAATATAACAAAAATAAACCGGGGCATGCAGTATGCCTCGGTTTTTATTGATAACTTTTGATTATTTCAACAAACGTTTTGGCAGCTAATAACATAGCACGCTCGTCAATATCAAATGCTGGGTGATGGTGTGGTTGAAAGTTCCCTTCTTGTTGGGCACCAACAAAGAAAAATGCCCCTGGTTTTTCTAACAAATAATAAGAGAAATCTTCTCCTGTCATGGATGGTTCAACGAATATAGCTTTTTTTACGCCATCTACTTTACTTGCAGCATCAATGACAAGCTTAGCTTCTTTTGGGTGATTAACCACAGGTGGATAGCCTTTTTCATATTCAAATGAGTAAGAAGCATCATATCCAAGACAGGTACCTTCGATAATATCTTCCATTTCATGTATGATCTGCATTTGAATAGTCGGGTCAAACGTACGAACTGTACCAGTAATGCTTGCTGTATCAGCGATAATGTTAAAGGAATTTCCTGCATGGAAGGTTCCGATTGATAACACAGCAGTACTTAATGGATCAATTCTTCTACTAATAATCTGTTGTAAATTAGCAACTACTTGAGATCCAATGACGATAGCATCTTTTGTTTGATGAGGAATGGCACCATGACCACCCTTTCCTCTAATGGTAATTGAAAATTTATCTGCACCAGCCATAAATTCTTTTTCGGCAGTTTCTATCACACCATACGGAGTATTTGTCCATAGATGTGCCCCGAATATTAAATCTACCTCTTTCAACACACCACTGTTAATGATAGGTTTTGCGCCACCAGGAGTTAACTCTTCTGCATGCTGATGAATAAAGATAATTGTACCTGCTAAATTAGGTTGTACTTGCTTTAACGCTTTCGCAGTAGCCAATAATGTAGCTGTATGTCCATCATGTCCACAAGCGTGCATGACACCATTTACTTTTGATTTGTAAGGCACCTTTTTTTCATCTTGAATGGGTAACGCATCAAAATCTGCTCGTAAAGCAATTGTTTTACCAGGTTTTCCACCTTTCAATGTTGCAACGACACCATTTCCGCCAACATTCTCTTGATAAGGTAGGTCTAGTTTTTTATATGTATTTGCTATATATTCTGCGGTCTTTTTTTCTTGAAAGGATAATTCAGGATGTTGATGCAAATGTCTGCGCACTTGAACTATCTCATCAAATGACTGGTCTAACATTGCATTGACTTGTTCCCACATGAGTATTACTTCCTCCTAATAACTATTTTCAACAGTATAACACATTATAAAAAAACGTGACCAACTCTTGTGAAGAGGGGGTCACGTTCTTGTATTCTATTTAGAGAATGAAGTATCTCGTAACAAACGTATCGCTTCTTCTTTATGTCCAGTTTCGTCGTCAATCATATCGTCTAGGTGATTTGCTAATTCAGTTAATCCTAATTTCTCTGCTTGTTCTTTACGTTCTTGGTAACGTTTAATTGTAGCTTCTTCAGCTTTTAAAGTATCTTCTAACATATCTTTTGGATCTGTATATTGATTGACTTTTACTGGAGTAGTTGTAGGTGTACCGCCAAGAATTTTAATTTTGTTTGATAGATACAATGCATGTCCCATCTCATCAGCAATTTCAGCTTCGAAAAATGGTTTTAATAAAGGGCGGTATAACCCTTCTAAAACAGATGCATTATAAGTATACATAATTGATGCTGCATATTCATTAGCTAAATCTTCATTTAGACCATCAATTAATTTTTCAAGTTCATCATTATTTTTCATATGACTTACATTGTTTTCCATAAAAAACATCCTTTTTCTTGTCAATGTATTTATTTATACAATTCCCGATTTAGATTCATATAAACATGTAATTGAGTATTTGTAGCTTGAATATATTTGCAGTATAATCATTTTCATTTACAATGGAGAAAGAAAGGTTGAACAGGTAATGATGTTTAGAAGCAATCGAATGACGATATCTTTTTATATTGTAATGATATTTTTAGTAATAATTACTTTAAAAGTCATTATGGGTGTTAAACCAATTGTTGATCAATGGTCTAGTTCATATGTGGAAGAGTGGAACGGAACAGTCGTGTTTCAGATATTTCGTTGGATTACCGAACTTGGATCTGGTTCGTTTATCACTCCGTTTGTCCTTGTTTTTGTTATGATATATTATTGGCTGTTTAGAAAGATTGGTTCGGGACTATGGATCGTAATTGGAGCATTATTAGGATATCGCTTCAATCATTGGATTAAAATCCTTGTACAACGTGAACGACCTAGCATTTTTGAAGCCGCCGAGGGTGTTGGATATAGTTTTCCGTCGGGGCATGCAATGGGTGCGATGATTACCTATGGGTTAATTGTATATTTTTTGAGTAAAGAGATAAAAAAATGGCATATACGATTAAGTATACAAATAATTGGTGCCTCTCTTATTTTTTTGATCGGTTTAAGTCGATATGTAATTCATGTACATTATTTATCTGATGTCCTTGCAGGGTTTGGCTATGGCTATTTATTTTTGATGCTATGGATTTCTTTTTTTCACTATCTATCGAAAAAATACAAAAAAGAGCAGCGATAATTGTCTTATAACTTTTCATCAATATCTGTAGTTGATATAAAATGCATTAAGATATATCTTTTACTCGAAAACGGTAACAACACCCTGATATAATTGCTAAAATGAGGTAGATAAACATTGTGAAAATACCATGTTTCTTTTTTTAGTATAGTATTCATATTATACGCTATGAAAAAATTTGCTATAATTGGTCATCAAATTCTTCTTTACAAGCTTCTCTCTTTTTAGCTTTGAAAATGCACTATAAACAAAACTCAGTCTTAAGTCTGATATAAAACCAATCTGTTGATTGTATTCGATCAACAGATTGGTTTTATATACTTATAATCAAAGTAGTGTATAAACAATCGTTTTGCTACAATGTAAAAGACTAGAGGAATATTTATTTTTAAAAAATCAAATGAGGATGACAAAATAAATGAAAAAAAATTTCTTTCGGAATATCGTAGCACTCTTTATTATTTTTCTAGGAACAAGTTTAATTTTATCCAATGTTGGCCTTGTTGACTGGGGTTTTTCGGAAGCTTGGCACTTTATCTATCCGATATTTTTTGTTTTGTTAGGATTGAAGTGGTGTTTTGATGCAATAAGAGGTAAAGGTGGTTGGGTTTCAGGATCCTTTTTAGTTGTGTTCGGTAGTTTATTAGTTGCGGATCGTTTGAATTATATTACCTTTACCTTCTGGGATATTTATAAATTATGGCCATTGTTAATCATATATATTGGATTTATCTTTTTAATTCCACGTGATAAGCGAAATAGTAAATTCAAAATTATTTTTGATTCAGATGACTTTCCCAATAGTGAAACAATGTATGGAAAACATAAGAAATTTGTCATAGGTGACCATACATTTAATACACCGAATTGGAAAGTAGAACCAATGGAATTGTGGAATGCTGTTGGAGACTACCATATTGATTTTACGAAAGCATTTATTCCTGATAAACACATTCCAATTCGAATTCATGGCTGGGCTGGCGATATTCAAATTTTAATGCCTGAAAATATCGCGTTTGCTGTGAAAGCTGAAGTGAAAGCCGGGGAAATCAGTGTGTTTGAGCAACAAGCTGAAGGGATACAACGTAGTTTAATGTATCAAAGTAATGACTATGGTCAAGCAACAAGAAAATTAACACTAGATTTGAAGCTGAAAGCAGGTTCTATTCGAATAGATAAAGTTTAGAAAGGAAGCGGTAATTTGATACAGAGGTTAAGTTCTATTCGTTATACGTATATACGTTCACACTTATATATACTATTTTTAACAATGATCACACTGCTTGCTTTCCTATTAGCACTTTATATTTTATTTTCGCCTCCATGGTTAACAGGCGTAAGTATATTTGTGTTCCTTATATCGTATTTTATTATAGCAGTTGTTTTTTCCATTTATATTGGATTTAAGGCCAGTGGGAAGTTAAAGACAAGGATTGATTACTTATCTGTTTTAATAGCACAATTATCTAGAGGGAATTATACGACGAAAAACTATGAGAATGGTCATGATGAGGTCGATCGTATTGGGGAAGAGTTAAATGAATTAGGGAAAAAAATGCAAGGGCAAGTTAAATCTTTGCAACGATTAGCAGATGAAAAAGCAGAGTATGCAAAAACAGCGCATAAAGCAGCGACAATAGAAGAAAGACAGAGATTAGCAAGAGATCTTCATGATGCAGTAAGCCAGCAATTGTTTGCTTTAACAATGATGTCTCAAGCTACGATTCGACTCATAGAAAGAAATCCAAAAAAAGCAACAATGCAAATGAAAGAAATAGCAACGACTGCTTTGCAAGCACAAACAGAAATGCGCGCACTATTATTACATTTACGTCCAGTGCGATTATCCGGTGATTCTTTACCAGTTGGTATTAAACAGCTTGTGCAAGAATTAGAACAGAAGTCTTGTATTGACTTTAAAATGAATATAGATAATTTCACACGTTTATCGGAAACAACAGAAGAGCATGTGTTTCGAATTGTACAAGAATCATTGTCCAATACATTGAGGCATGCAGAAGCGACAGAAGTTTTAATAGAGATTAAAGTACATAAAAATGAACTTTTTATACATATTGCTGATAATGGAAAAGGATTTGATCCGACTTCTCAACAAAAAATTGCATCTTATGGCTTGAAAACAATGAAAGAACGTAGCGAAGAGATAGGGGGTACCTTTGCAATTCGATCAAAAGATAGTGAGGGTACACATATCGATATCCGAATTCCGTTGCAAGTGAGAAAGGATGAATTCAATGATTAGGGTAGTAGTAGTTGATGATCATGAAGTGGTAAGAAAAGGAGTGATCACATATTTAGAAACAGAAGATAAGTTGGAAATTGTTGGCGAAGCATCAAGTGGTGAGATGGGTGTACAAGTAGTATTAAATAAAAAGCCTGATGTAGTATTAATGGATTTAATAATGGAAAATGGGAATGGTATTGATGCAACGAAAGAAATTATCGCAAACCTCCCAAACTGTAAAATTATAATTCTAACAAGCTATTATGATGACCAACAAGTTTTTCCTGCTTTAAAGGCAGGTGCTTTTAGCTATCTTTTGAAAACTTCTTCTGCTGAAGAGATAAGCGAGGCAATACAGAAGGCATATCAAGGAGATACGGTAATAGAGCCCAAGGTTGCTAATAAAATGATGAATCGTTTCCGCGCGCAGCAGAGTAAACCTCATGAAGAGCTTACAGATCGGGAATTAGAAGTTCTAATGTGTATAGGAGAAGGGTTAACAAACCAAGAAATTGGCGAGAAACTATTTATAGGGATAAAAACTGTAAAAACTCATGTCAGTAATATTTTAAGTAAACTTGATGTGAAAGATCGGACACAAGCAGCCGTATATGCTCACCGTAATGGGCTATTTTAAACCTTAGCAATCGAATTTAATTATTTTTCCGGGTTTAGGACATAATTAAATAATGAGAAGTAGCAGGTGAATTTTAATTCTAATATTTTGAATTATTGTTCGCCTTTTTATTTAAAGTGAATTTTCCACAATGGTGTTTATTCTAGTATAATTAAAGAATCGTTCGTATTTTAAGTTAACAAATGATACTTTGACCCAGATTAATTAAAAGTATGTTCATAATTGTTTACTCATTTTGTTCTATTTCTAAGGCTTCCCAATCCACCATGCTATATGTTGTTGTAAATGCGTTTCCAGCACGGAAATTGGTGGTGACATGCTCATTACTTAAATTTGAAGTTTCCCATTCTCGAAAAGATTGTTCATCCTTCCATTGCATACAAACAATGTACGTATTTCCATGCGTCGGCTTTAATATGCGATAAGCATATAATTCTTTATGTGTATGTAACATGTCGATTTTTTTCTTCCATTCGTCTTCAAAAATAGGTTTCCCGTCGTCTGTTAACGGAATGTGACGCATAGATATAAAACCATGTTCTTGTAATTCACCGATCGATAAAAATACATCATATACACGCGCTTGATGAAACAGCGAGATTTCCTGCTTCACTTCATAGTACGCAAGAGACGTATAAACATTATGCATGATAAATAAATCTACATTAGGATGCTGCTTGGAAATATGATCAAGATACTTTAATGTTCCATTTGTCATATAAGCTTTCACACCATCTCTCCTCATCGATACCTTCTCTTACCATCTTACCAATATTTATATAAATGAACCATGTTTATTAAATTTTCAATCTGTTTTTACTTTATCAATGATAAAAACTATCGTATAATATTCCGTTGATAGACGGAATTTGTCGATTATTGTTATAAAATAAAATATTAAGAATAGGCTTTATATCAAGTTATGCATTGTAAAAGGGGAATAAGATGAAATCAATTAAAAAAATACGTGAATATGTTTGGTATCCTTGGATGAAATGGATCGGTATAGTGTTCAGTACAATCCTTTTATTGAGCATTGTCGGCTTTATGTTCATTATATTTGGTGGTGGATTAATTGTTAATGAAGAAGATTTGGTTTTACCAGCCACTACGATAGTTGAAACAGGGGATGGAGAATTAGTAGGAGAATTATATAAAGAAAACCGGGAACTAGTTAAAATTGATCAAATACCTAAACATGTAAAAGAAGCTTTTATAGCAGTAGAGGATGAACGTTTTTATAATCATGCGGGTGTTGATTTTAAATCTGTTATTCGAGCAGTGTACAAAGATATTGTGGCCATGGAAAAAGTAGAAGGAGCTAGTACGATTACACAACAATTGGCGAAAAACTTATTTTTAGATAATGATAAAACATGGATGCGAAAAACAAAAGAAGTGATGGCTTCACTCTATCTTGAGCGGCATTTTAGTAAAGATAAATTATTAGAACTATATATAAATGAAGTGTATTTTGCGCATGGAATCTATGGGGTTGGTACAGCAGCATCTTATTATTTTGATAAGCCCATTGAAGAATTAACGATTGAAGAAGGTGCATTACTCGCAGGGTTAGTTAAAGCGCCTAATCATTATTCACCATATATCGATATAGAACAAGCAAAAGTGCGTAGAAATATTGTTCTATCACAAATGGAAAAGGCGGGTATGCTAGAAACAGAAGAGATGCTTTCTTTACAAGGAAAAACGGTGGATGTCGTGCAACAAAATAATCAAAATAAACCATGGTTAGATGATTACTTCGATGTAGTTATTAAAGAAGCTGCATCAACTTATCAATTATCAACCGAAGAGTTAAAACGTGGTGGTTATCAAATAACTGTTTATATGAATGACCATGCACAGCAAATCGCTTATCAAGAATTACAAAAAGATACGTATTTTGAAGGAGAAAAGTCTAATGTAGAAGCTTCTTTTGTCATGCTTAATCAATCGTCAGGCCAATTGGAAGCGGTGATAGGGGGAAGAAATTTTAAAATTGGTGATCACAACCGAGCTTTTATTCCACGTCAACCTGGTTCTGTTATGAAGCCTTTATCTGTCTATGGACCTGCGCTGATGACTGATTATGGACCATATTCTTTATTAGAAGATCAGGCACAATTATATGATGATTATCAGGTAAAGAACGCTGATGGTGTATATGCTGGAAACATTTCAATGTATGAAGCTGTAGAACAATCAAAAAATGCAGCAGCTGTTTGGTTGCTTGATCAAATTGGTATCACCCATAGCAAAACATTTTTAGAAAAGATGAATATTAAATTACCCGATAATGGATTAGCTATTGCTTTAGGTGGACTAGAAAACGGACTAACACCAATTCAGATTGCTGAAGCGTATCGTACGTTTGGACATAATGGTGAATGGATTCAAGCACACACGATTGCTACGATACGTGATCGTAATGGAGAAATGATTAAAAAAGTAAAACCCGACACATCTGAAGTTTTTTCAAAACAAGCTGCATGGAGTATGTTACGTATGTTGGAAAATGTAGTGACGAATGGTACAGCATCTTCTGGTGATTATCAAAAGGCACTTGCAGGGAAAACAGGTACAACCCAACATCCACAAGTAGAGGGCAAAGTAAAAGACGCGTGGTTTGCAGGAATTACACCAGAGTATACTACTGCGCTTTGGATGGGATATGATCAAAGCGATGTATCACATTATTTAACTAAAGGAAGTAGAGCCGCCACTATAGCAACAAAAAAGATACTGCAACGCATTGATCAACAGCAAACGTTAAAAAGTTCTTTTGATATGCCGTCAGGAGTTGACGATGTGGATCAACCGATATTTTTACCAACGATTAATGATTTAAGTGTTTCATATAAATTAGGAGGTTGGCCGCTTGTGCAAGGAAAATTAACATGGACAGCAAGTGAAGATGAGCGTGTCATCTACCATGTCTATCAAGTGAGAGACAATGGAAGTAAGCGAATCGGTCAAGTGCAAGGAAAAGGGCAATTCACTTTAATTGATGTATCGTTATTTCAGTCATCAAACTATTATGTGATACCGTATAATCATTTGACGAAGCAACAAGGTGAAACCTCAAACCAAATTACTTTATCACTTCGTAATTAATTACCTGAATTATTCATAGAAATTCCTTAATGACTTAAAAATGCTTATCTGCCAAGCTATCTAGCTAAGTTGGTCGT
>NZ_JBISEP010000042.1:0-14099 GCF_044383835.1 Paraliobacillus sp. JSM ZJ581 | reverse complement strand
AGATTTGGGGAGGTACTTCTTTTTTTGTATCTCAAACTTGTTGGGGCACAAGGGTTATAAATTATGAAATTCACTCACATAGAAAAGATTTTTTAAAAAGCCCTCGTTTGGTGGTGCCCCCTAAACATACTAAGATTAGTATTGTTTAGGGGTGCAGTACCTGCAATACCGAGCCCATTTTACTCGAGTTTCCTGATGAAATAACCGTGTCTAACTTTCTTACCTCCAGTCAAGTGGTTTAGGGGGTACTTCAAATCAAGGTTCGTATTTTGATAGTCACCTTTTAATTATGTCCCAGCCTTTTGTCTAATCAAAACAAACACAGTAGGGAATCTATAACTTGAGATGTTACCTTGTTAAATTTATTTTTACATATGCTATTATAGATTTTCTATTATAATTCACATAATAGACGATAAGATTTGATATTTATAAATTATTCACTAACTTTAAGGTCCATTCAGACCTAGAACCTCTTTTTAGTTTAACATATGAATTTGTTCCAAAGGTATAACTTCCAGTAAATGCAATCCTATCCCAACTAGATGGAGTGTTATAGGAATAACTATTCCTGATGGATATCTAGTTGCCGCTTGACTTCCTACTGGCCACCCACTTGCTCCAAAGCGAACTCTTCTATTACTTAATGACACTGATGAATCTGCTACTTTCCATCCACCAGTTACTCTGTCTAGTTCTCTCATCGGAGTGCGATTTCTTGTTAATTTGGTGTAATAAATTCTACTGTAAGCTTGAAAATAGTAAGAACCATCCCAAACACCATCCCTAGTATCTGACATTGTTGAAACAACATTATTGGCATTAGATATATCATTAAAAGTTGTCACAACAATTTTTTCTTTTTTTAATCCTTTTTTAGTAGTTTCTTCTATTATTTCGGATGTCACAAATTTTTGAGATTCTATTAAACTTTTATTCAAAGGATTTGACTTAGTAATTTGCACAGCATTTATGTCATTATATTTTGATTTAAGTTCGGATAAAGGAATATCTGATATTCCAGATTTCACATCTTCATATGCTTCTTCAATACTTTTTTCATTTAATTTCCACCTTTTTTCAAATATTTAATAATATAATCTTATCAAATATTCTGAATTTTGCTAACTTTTTTTAGAATAATAATATTTAATGCAAAAATATGTTATTATTAACTAAAAGGAGGCGATTTTTTGAGAGATAATAGAAATGAAACTACCAAAAGTGATAACTTTGATACTTTTGATAGAAGTTTTGTCGGAAAACCAGGATGCATGTTGATACTAGCTTTAATTGTAGTAATAGTGAGTCTGATTTATAATTATTTTAACTAAGCCAATGATTTTACTAGAATCTATAATAAACTTTTTTAAAACCCGAAAAGAATTATTATTAAAAAATCTTTTTCGGGCTAATTATTTTTGATCTTTCCCCTGCATAATGATATCATAAACACCAGTGTTAGTTTGATCTAATTTCTCCTCAAATAATAAAGATCAACAATCATTTTTTTTAAAACCATCGTTGTACCGTATAAAAGCACGAAGATTACTTGCTACCTCATCAATATCTAAATGTAAATACCTAGTTGTTACAGCTATATCACTGTACCCTAAAGCCTTTGAAATTAAAGCCACATTTGCCCCTTTATCTAGTAGTGATTTTACAAACCCTCTTCGAAGTGCATGGGGGTTAATGTTTTTCAAACCATACATTTTAGAATATTTATTCAACCGTTTCTGAATATTATTATGTGTATTCGATGTTGCAATTCGGTCACCATACTTTGTTACAAAGAGAAATTTATTTTCTTTTCCATACTCTATCCTTACAATGTTATCTTGTCTTATCAATACGTCTAACAACCTTTTTAATGTATCATCGAATGGTATTTTAACTTGTTGATGGTTTCTCATTATACTTCCTTCTAAATTTAAAATATTTTTTTTAGTGTCAATATGTTTCTCTTCAAGTTGTGTTAAAGTATTTAGCCTGATACCAGTTCGAAACATTAAGAGGGTAGCTACCCCATCTCGTAGTTGAACAAAATTATTTAAGTCTAACAGAGATAGCAAGATGTTTACTTCACGCTCAGTTGCTCCTTCTTTTATTTTTTGGTCTACTTTGATGTTTATACTTTTCCAAAATTTCACTTCAATCCATCGGTTGTCAAAGCAATGTGATAGAAAAGCCTTTAAACACTTTAAGCGAGTAAGCTTTGTCTGATTGCTAACTGCCATGCTATCTAACCAATAGTATATGTTATCAGCTGTAATATTTGGTACACATCGTACCTTTGTAACTGTTTGAAAGTGATTTACATGACGTACATAGTCCTCAATGGTACGAGTTCTATTTCCACTCACTTTCACTTGTCGTGTAATCACTTCTAAAACCTTTGAAACTGAAATGGAGTCCTCTGATTCCTCTTTTATTTGTTCATGTTTAATTTCAGCTTCTTTGTGAGTAGATATACCGCCTATCAACTCTAACATCAATATCGACATCAAATGTTCCTTTTCTTTTAGTCATACAAAAAAACCTCCTATATCGAAAGTGTGTAAGTCGATATACGGTGTAATTTCTTACATGACCGTTATACTGACCGTTTCACTAAACAATATAGAAGGCTGATTTGGCAGGATTTACACCCGCTATCTTTAGCGTCCCAGGAGAGATTCGAACTCCCGACCCACAGCTTAGAAGGCTGTTGCTCTATCCAGCTGAGCTACTGGGACTTATGGAGCGGGTGAAGGGAATCGAACCCTCGACATCAGCTTGGAAGGCTGAGGTTTTACCACTAAACTACACCCGCATTTAATTATAAGTACTTCGCTATTTCATATACGCAAGACATGTCCCTGCATCTGCTAGCTTATTCGAGCTGTTCATGCTTCGGGACAACTCGATGTATGTTCGACGATGTTTCGCTCGTGGCTGAGGTTTTACCACTAAACTACACCCGCATCATTCAATTACTTGTATGTATTATCAGTTACTTCTCTTGTAACAGACAAGATTAATTATAGTAATTATAGATGACTTTGTCAATGAATAAATGAAAAAAATTGCGGAAGAGTCGAGATTCTTCCGCAATAGCTTTTATGAAAGCGTTGTTTCAAATGCTAAATCCTTCACTTCATTTCCTTTTAAATCATAAAAAGTAACGGTAAAGGTTCCTTCTTGGTTCCACGAAGCAATTGCATATGTTCTCTCTTGTCGAATCCGTGGAAGTCGTATACTGCCTGGATTGATTATAATATGATCCTGCACCTGCCAAACACCTGCAATATGTGAATGACCATGACAGATAATTTGAGCACCTACTTCTTCTGCTCGATAGGAAATTGGCATTAACGACATTTTTACATTATGTAAATGACCATGTGTAATAAAAAACTTCATATCTTCTACGTCAAAATCTAATTCATTTGGGTAGCGGGAATCAAAGTCACAATTTCCGGCAACTTTCATAAACCGATCCATTGGTTCTTCATCAAAATCAAGCTCGGAATCTCCGCAATGTACCATGTAATCTACTTTATCCATATATTTATCTGTTATAGTAATTAACTCGTTCGTCCAGCCATGACTATCACTTATAATTAATACGCTTGGCATGTGATCACTCCTTACTGCTCTTTTACCCAAGTTTCTAACTTTTTTAACGCGTTTCCTCTATGACTGATCGCATTTTTTTCAGCTGATGAAAGTTCTGCCATTGTTTTTTCCATGTCCTCTGGTTGAAAGATGGGGTCGTAGCCAAATCCATTTGTTCCAATCGGTTCATGCGTAATCTTTCCTTCACAGGTCCCGCGTTTCGTTATCGTTTCTTCTCCAGGTCTTGCAACTGCTAATACACAAACGAAGCGTGCTGTACGCTTTTCATCGGGTACGTCTTCCATTTCGTTAATTACTTTATGTAAGTTTTTCGTATCATCTTTGTCTTCACCAGCATAACGCGCTGAATAAACACCTGGTCTACCATCTAAGGAATCAATTTCTAATCCTGAATCATCTGCTAGAACGGGCATATTTAGCAATTCTGAAATTGCTTCTGCTTTTAGTATCGCATTCTCTTCAAAAGTTGTTCCTGTCTCTTCTACATCCTCTACTGGCTCATCTAAATCAAGTAAAGATATTATTTCAATATCATACTTCTGAAATAAATGCCGAAAATCTTGTACTTTTCCTTTATTTTTTGTTGCGATCAACCATTTCTTCATCACTTACTCCTCTTCCTTTGCCTCAAAATGACTCGCCCATTTACCAATCGCTTCTTGTTGTTTCTTAAAAATTTCTTTCAATCCTTGATCAGCAAGATTTAGCATCGTTTGTAATTGTGCCGGACTAAACGTTGCTTCTTCTCCTGTGCCCTGTATTTCAACGAATTCGCCTTTACCTGTCATTACAATATTCATATCCACATATGCTTGGGAGTCTTCTTTATATTCCAAATCTAAAATTTCTGTTCCATCAGGCATCACACCAACAGATGTTGCTGCTAAATAATCAGTGATAGGCATTTCTTTTATAACTGATTTATCCATAAGCTTGCCAAAAGCTAAAACCATTGCAACAAATGCGCCTGTAATAGATGCTGTTCTTGTACCACCGTCTGCTTGAATTACATCACAATCAATCCATATGGTCCGTTCACCTATTTTATTTAGATCAACAACAGCTCGTAATGCTCTACCGATTAATCGTTGAATTTCCATTGTTCTTCCTGAAACTTTCCCTTTAGAGGATTCACGGATATTGCGTTGGTCTGTTGCTCGTGGTAACATGGCATACTCCGCTGTTATCCAGCCTTTTCCTTGTCCTCTCATAAATGGTGGGACGCGTTCTTCAATACTTGCATTACATATGACTTTCGTATCTCCCACTGTTATCAAAACAGAACCTTCTGGATGTTTTGTATAGCCAGTTTCAATGGTAATTTCACGTAATTGATTTACTTGACGATTATTTGATCTCATTAATATTCATCCTTCCTTGTCATACTCAATCATCTTAACATATTTTTCTCTTGTTCGAGAAATTCATTCTATTTTATAAAAAACTTCGATTAACATTCTTTACATGTAATTATAGCTTACCATTTTTACGAGTAGATTTTATACTTTTTGATTAAAAAAAGAGCTGAACGCTTCAGCTCTTTTCAAAAATTTATAGACTTCCTGTTGGTACAAAAGCATCACGAGTAACAGGCTCTGTATAAGGGACACCATCTTCATTAAATACTTGGTCTACCCCTTGTACTTCTACAGAAATTGCATCAATTCCCGATTTGTCTGTTAATGTTCGTACTAACGTCTCCATCACTTCATCAGAAATCGAAGAAGTATTTTCATCATTTAATATTTCTTTACTAAAACTGACATGTAACACACCATCTTTAACCTTAGGGTTTTCTGTAACAGATACATTTGGATTAAAAACATTTAGTAAATTCAAATCATAGGCTGGCCCTTCTAATAATGCTTGTACCATTGCTTGAAAATCTTTTTGCTCGTCCATTTCAACATACTGTGTTACTGGCACGTAATAAAATTGTTCATTTTGTTGTGTTGGATAGTAAAGCGTAACAGCTCTACTATCCATTAAATCAATTCCATCTGGGTGGTAAATATTTATTCCATCTGTTCGTGAGTACCCTTCTTTTAAAGACATGCCGTTCACAGGCATTTCTGTTTGTTCTTGACCATTGATCCAAATTGTAACACGATCAACATTATCAAATTGTGTTAGGGTATAGGTCATTGCTTGGACAATCTTTTCTTCTTCTTCTGGTTGATATTTCGAAAATTCTTCTGATAAATCCACAATGAGTGTACCATCCGCTTGTAGGTTTAATCCTACTATTTGTGTACCAGCAGGTAAGACTGCTTCAAATCCATTAGGTAAAATCGATGTTACCGGACCATCTTTGACTATATACTCCAACACTTGCTGTGCAACCGCATCCGTTTTTGGTAATTCTACCGTTTGCGGAACGACTAACCCTTCTTCACTTAATAAATATAGTTCTCGTGAAACCGTTTCTGCATCATTTGCCTCTACTTCTATTCCTTCTTCCTCCTCAGATGTATCATCCGCTTCTCCAGCTGTTTCTTTACTTGTTTGATCTTTCGGCACATCTATCTCTTCTAATGTTTGTCCCCCTTTAAATAGACCACATCCAGCTGTCAACAAGAGTACAAACAACATAAGCAACCCAATAGATAATTTCCGTTTCACTTCTATGTTTCGCTTCATGCTTTCCCCTCCTACGATGGTTTGTACTATTATATATACGAGCATGTTATTCAAAATAGACCAAACAGTTATACTTGAATTTCAGAATAAAAAAAGTTTTTCACTGTAAATGCAGCTACTAACAATAACAAGGGAATTCCCTATTTCATCCTAGATTAGGTTGTTTTTTAAACAAAGAAAAAACAAGCGGTGTATCCACTTGTTTAGGTTGATGTAAGATATGCTGTTTCTACCGTTGTTACCGGAATATCTAACCATTGTTTTGCAATCTGTTTAAATATTTTCGAAGAACCTGTTGTGTAAAAAGCATGTCGAGGTATACGTTCTCCTTCATATAACAATTCTTGATAACCTAGAATCGCACTTACTTCACGCGCAGTCTCCTCACCAGAAGAGATAACTGTTACTTCTTCTCCCATGACAGACTGAATCGTATCTTTTAACAATGGATAATGTGTGCAACCTAAAATTAATGTATCAATTATTTGCTCGTTTTTTAAAGGTTGCAATGACTCATCTACTACACGATACGCTTCTTCACCCGTTAGAATCCCTTTTTCCACCATTGGAACAAATCGTGGACATGCAAGATCATGCACGTTAATTTCCGAATGAATACTATGTAGCGCATCTGGATATGCTTTACTTGCAATAGTTCCTTCTGTCCCAATTACTCCTATCTTCATGTTCTGTGTACTTTTTATCGCTGCACGGGCCCCTGGTTGAATAACACCAATCACTGGTATTGGTAATTTTTCTCTAAGTAAATCCAATGTAAAGGCAGTTGCGGTATTACAGGCAATCACTAATAATTTAATTTTTTTCTTCATTAGAAAATCTACCATTTCCAATGTATATTGAATAACTTCTTCCCTTGGTCTTGAACCATAAGGACATCTAAAAGTATCTCCTAAATAGATTAATTGTTCTTTTGGTAATTGACGCATAAGCTCGCTAGCTACTGTCAGACCACCAACTCCTGAGTCAATGACTCCTATCGGCTGATCCACATAAATCCCCTCTTCTTTATATGCTACTTATTTTTGATTTTTTCCTTGTCCATTTTCATTTGATTATGAAGCAATTGTAAAACATTATATAGTACATCTACTTTGTCATTTGGTACATCATTTAGCACATCTTGAAGATATACTTGTCTTTTTTCAATGACTTCTTGAATAATTTGCTTACCTTTATCTAATAAATGTATTCGAACAACACGTCGATCTTTTGTATCTTTTTTACGTTCTACTAATGAATTTTTTTCCATTCGATCGACTAAATCAGTTGTTGTGCTAAAAGCTAAATTTATTTTATTCGATAGTTCACCAATGGTTAAATCTCCATCTTCTAATAGCCATTGCAGGGCAATAAACTGTGGTGTAGTAATCGGATAATTATTTAAAATTTCTCGCCCTTTTTGCTTAATAATACCTGAAATATAGCGTAATTCCCTTTCAATCTCCGCTATGGTCGTTGCACTTTTCACTTCATTCACGAGTGCAAATCCTCCTTTAATAGTACATTCATCCTTCATCATATCATTTTTCAAGGTGGGATGGATAGATTTTGTTATAAAGATCGGGGAAACACTGCTTTTTTAATGATTTAACTGTGACAATGAGGCATTTGTAATTGAAATTAAGGTTATAATTTAACAAATATTAAAAATAGATTGTTAACTGAAAATGAATGGATTGATATTAAGAAATGAAAATTATAAGGTTTTTTATTTATTTTATTATTGAAGGATTAGCTCTGTACTCTTTATCTAATATGTTAGAGAAAATCATTTTCAGTTCTATAATGAACTATACCTCAATTAGTGGACTAATTAATAAAAGTCCTTGACTGGGGTTTATTATATTATTTATATCTTACTGTTATAATTAAATTAATAATAATAGTACGTTTTATCAGAAGAAGTAATTAGTATGGAGCAGCGGAAATACACTTCGCTTTCCACGGGAACGGCTTCAACTTCCCAAAGTTTACTTACGTTCACTTTGGATGATTTTCAGCTCGTGCTTTTCCCGTAAAAGTCTCGCTTACTTCCACTGCTAGTAAAAAATTAACTTTAAAGGGGTGTTTAACATGAGTAAAACAATTTTTAATGCTAAACAAATGGATATACTTGAACAAAACCCAAATGGTGATAAAGTTTCGGATCATTCAATTACCTATAGCTCTCGGTTTAAAATTCGAGCCGCAAAGGAACGTTTGGAATGCAAAGGCCCTCAACAGATATTTATTGATAACGGATTTAACCTTAAGTTTATAGGTTTTAGAAAGCCTAACCAGTGTCTCAGACGATGACGTAATACTTATGAAAAATATGGTGAAGCGAGAATTAAATACTCGGAAGCTGAAAATGACTTTCTAAAAAAGTTAGACGAACTCGAAAGGCAGGCGATGAAGAAGAAATATTTCTGACCTTGTTACCTTCTAAAACATCGTATTCTCGTTTTTTAGCGAAACTAAATGAATACAATGTTTTAGAAAAATTATTCCTTCAAGCTAATTAGAAGGTTTCATATATAATTTTTTTAAAAAATGAGGTGATTACTTGTTGGTTTATGTTCCCGTTGCAATAGGTATTGGGGTTGGTATTATAATGTTATTTCTTACAAATTTGCTTAGAAACATAAGTGCTTCTTTCTCAAATATTCCTTCCTTAGTTGGTTTTATCACTTTTGTTATTTTAATTGTGATAGGTTTTTATGTTGGAGGTTTTGAAGGGGTTGCATATGTCATATTAGGTGTCACAATTGTGCTTTTTTCTATTGTTTCTTTTACTAAGTCCATTAAAAATTAGATTTGGTTCGAATTAACAATGAAATCTCACTAAATGTGAGATTTCTCAATCATGGATAGTATTTAGCATGAGTACAATGAACCCATAGGAAAAATAGCAAGCACAATTAAATGTAATGCAGGTGAAGCATACAACCAGTTACTTTTAGCACAAGATATAAGCTCGCAATCACAACCGCAGTGTTTAAACAGCGGGAAACAACCATGACCCCACTCATATTGAGCTTGGATATCTCGATCGTTATCACCTTTGAAATCATTGATATCAAATTCTAAATTTTCGTCGTGAACGAATTCTTTCACTTTTACTTGGCTTCGACTTACTACTAGCGTTTCCACTTTTCTTTCTTTTTCCTCAAAAATAACAGCTAGAATATCTTCTTTTTCTTTATTGTGATTTTTTGAAAATTGGTAGTTTAATAATATATTTCCAAATTTCAGTATTAAACGCGTAACATTATATACACTATCGGCTTGATCATCTATTATTAGTTTATAATTATTCGCTGAAGGGATCTCAACGGTGCTTTCTTTGAAGTATGGAATATTTTCTACTATTTTTTTATAGTCCGCATGTTTTTTCACTTTATTTTCGAAGATAGAGTGCGTTTCTTCTTGAGATAGTTTTTGGATCTATGTCAAGATATTGGACACTTAAAATATTTAATTTTTGTCAATGCTACCGCACTTCGCTTGCTGCCCTCTCAATTGAAGGATCGGCATTCTCTCCTTCCTTCAATTGAGAGGTAACTAAACTTTTACTCTATCAGTTGCATTCACTTATTGCACATACTTTTTCTCGTAAGCTATCGGTGATAAATAACCAATAGATGAATGAATACGTTTGTAGTTGATAAAGGTCATGAGATAGGTAAATATGCTTCTTTTTGCTTCTTCTCTTGTTTGATACTTCTGAAGGAATATGAACTCCTTCTTGATCACACTATGAAAAGATTCCATACACGCATTATCGTAACAGTTTCCTTTTCTGCTCATACTTGTAGTAATCTTATGGTCTCGCAGAATTGCTTGGTAGTCATACGCTGCATATTGACTACCACGATCCGAATGGTGAATAATTCCTTTCTGCGGTGGCTGCTGGTTTATTGCTCTTTTTAAAGCTGTAATGGTCAATTCCTTTGTCATATGTCTACTCATTTCCCAGCCGATGATTCTCCTTGTAAATAAGTCCATAAATACAACCAACCTTCTCTTGTCCATACATAGGTTATATCACCAACCCAAACAGCTCCAGGTTTGTCTACGTGAAAGTTTTGCTTCAATAGATTCGGATAAATAGGATAAGAATGCTCAGAATTTGTCGTCGCCTTGTACTTTTTTACCGTTTTAGATCGCAAGCCATTATCGCTCATGATACGAGGCACAGTCTTTCGAAATATATCCAAACCCTCTTGTTTTAATTGTTTAGTGATTTTAGGGCTGCCATACCTTCTCTTGGACTCCATATAAACTCGCTTCACTTTGGCTGTTAGCTTTTCTCTACGCTTTTTCTGTTCACTTTTATCTCGATTCCTCCAGTCATAGTAACCACTTTTCCAAACACCTAATACTTCGCACATCTTCGCTACACGGAACTCGTGTCGGTGTTTTTCGATAAAGTCATACATTACTTCTGGTTTTTTTCGAAGATGTCCATAGCCTTTTTAAAAATGGCAACTTTCTCTTCCAAGTCACGAATACGTTTCTCCTTTTCATAATCAGCTTGATCCTTGGGATTAAGATTCTCACTTCCTACAAAGGCATCCTCCTGGTCTTCCTTATGCTTATCCACCCACTTATGCAAGGTTTGATGAACTAAATCTAGCTCTCTTGCAACTTCAGCTACCTTTCTTCCATTTTATACATTTGTTAGAACAGCTACCTATTTCTTATTTACAAATAGTAGCAGAATCAAAATTTCATTACTTTAAAATCAAATTACTAGTTGTAATTTTTTCAGACATAGCTATAATCGCCATAATTTCTAAAAAAATTATTGATATTATTAGAAATGAATTATCTATAAAAACAGATGCAATAATAATAGGTATAGTTATCATACTTATAACAGCAGTAACTATTGTCGCTTTACTTTGCTTAACCACTTCCATATCAGAACTCCAATTATAAGATGGAAAACGTAAATTAACTAAAAAGCCAATAATACTTATCATAAAAAGCGTAGACACTAATAAAGCGGTAATTATTATTAAATAAAGTACACTTACCTGAAACACTGTATAGAACACTATGGAAGTTAAAATAATACCTGGCAAAAATAAAAGAACATTTATCAATATTTTCCCAAATGCTATTTTCTTAATATTAATAGGAGCTACTAACATAATCCAAATACTTCTTCCTTCAAATGAGATACTACAAGAAGTTGTGGTTGTAAGTATAACAAAAGTAAACGCAATGAGAGTATATATATGCTGCGCAGTAATAGTAAACCCTAGTAAGTCATAAGAAAATGAATCTAGATTGGGTATTATTCCAGTAAGTATGCATATATTTAATATAACAATTCCTGCTGGAGTTAAAATGGTATTGCTTACATAAGTAAGGGAAGAAAAGTAAAGTTTAAACTCCTTGGATAATAAGCCAATCTCAGGTGAATTTATCTTAAATGCGGCATCTCCATTTCTTTTTTTCTTCCGATTATTTATTTGATTTCTAAGAGAATCATGAAAAGCAACCATTATATAAACTACTAATAATGTGGCCATAAGCGTAATAGCAATTAATATAATCATATTTAATAAAAAGGGAATACTGCTTATTGCGTTAAGAGGATAACGCAAAACAGATGAATTTATAAACCACTCTTTGTAGCCAATACTTCCTGAGTTAATGATAAGATAAATTAATGGAGTTACAAAAATCCCCAATGTCAGGATTGACTCAGTTACATTGTTACGTAATCTAATGAGTATTAGTATATTTCTTACTAACATTGAGATGATAAAAGTTAAATTTGTTGATAGCAAGGGAATGATAAAACTTAATAAAATAACCATAAGGATTACGGGTAAAAATTGGCCTGTTAACGGAACAACTAGAATAGATACAACAATTAAAACAGTAAAGGTCAGTGCCATATGAACCAAATATTTACTTAATAAATAGAACAGTTTAGCTTGCCAATTTTTAATTGGCAGACTATAAATGAATTCACTATCTTTTCCTTCTATCACATCATCAAATCCACTAAGTATATTCCATATTCCAAAAATCCAAAATAAAATGGATGTTAATAATACCAAAAACGCCTGAATGTTATTGTTTACATTTAAATCTATTGCAATGAAAACGACATATCCTAAAAACATTAAAAATGCTGCAATATATCCTGATATGGTATACATAGCATGTTTTCTTACTTCTTTATTGCCGCTTTCTATATTCGATAATTGCGTTTGATTTTTTAATCTAAATAAAAATAACGACTTAAGGTTATTCATCAGAAGTCACATCCCTAAATATTTCATTTAATGATGCTTTTTTGAGACCATTTTCCATTGTGTCATTTACAACAACCTCGCCTTGATTTAAAATGACCAATTTATTACATATTTTTTCAGCAACTTCAAGAACATGTGTTGAATATAAAATGATTGCCCCTTCACTGGCTCGACTTCTCATTTCGTTTACTAAAAAATCGGTGGCATTGGGATCCAAGCCTACAAATGGTTCATCTAAAATTATTAATTTGGGATTATGCATTAATAGTGAAATAAGCACCAACCTCTGCTTCATTCCATGTGAATAACTGGAAACCAAATCATGAATCGCATTCTCAAACTTTAATTCTTTTAGTAAATATCTTAATCTCTCTTCAAGTTCAGTCTCTTCCATTCTATAAAGGGAGGCAATTAATTCAATATATGCTTTTCCTGTCATATTATTGTACAAGGTCGGAGTGTCTGGTGAATAACCAATAATTGATTTATAATGCTCTGGATCGTCTTTTAAATTTGTATCGTATAATTTCACTTCCCCTTCATCAAACGTATGTATACCGACAATCGATTTAATCGTTGTCGTTTTTCCGGCCCCATTTGCTCCAATAAATGCACAGATATCACCTTGATGTAATTCCAATGATAAATTCTTAACTCCTTTATCAGAGCCCTTATACGTTTTACTTAATTTTTTAATGGATAGCATTTCATTACCTCCTTATATTTTCTTGATAATAACTTTAGCTGCATACAAACTAATAACAATATAAATAATTGGTGCAATCATCAATAAAAAGTTAGAATGCGTATTTTGGAGTTGGCTTTCAGCTAATATAAGTGCTCCGCTAGGTAAAAACAACGCCAACGTTTCATTAATACCGCCTAATAACATAAAAACCATTGCTACCATGATTGTTGTAACACCAATAAAAATGGAACTACTTATAAACGTGCTTAATAATACTGCTATGCTGATGACAAAAAGAATCCACAGACTATAAAATACAAGGAACAATAAGAAATTAATCAATGGATAATAATCAAAAAGATAGATAGAGTAACAATAAGAAACTATGGAACCAACGGAGATACATACCATACTAATAAACCAATTCCCAAGTAGTTTTGAAACAATATACTGCATGTTTGATACTGGTCTTGTAAATATAAACCCTTGAACTCCACTATTTTTTTCAGATGCTATCATTCCCATAAAGCTGATGACCAGCACTATCAAACCAAGTTGGTTAAATTGCCCGGAAAAAGTTGCCAGCAGAACTTCATTAGCCTGGGGTACAGGTGCATTAGGATCCATCATGATCCCATCAACACCGCCTAAACTTTTAATAATTACTTCCATGTACTTGTCAATCAAAGGCTGCGTTACTCCAAGAATAGTAAAGAATACCTAAATTGCAATATTAAATGCAACACCCTTTGAGAAACCACTGATTAAGGTTTACCTGTATTTGTGGATCGTGTTGCCTAGGCAACACGATCCACAAATTTCGCAAACGCTTCGCCTGGTGTCTGATAGTTTAATATTTTCCTGGGAAGTGT
>NZ_JBISEP010000041.1:0-14616 GCF_044383835.1 Paraliobacillus sp. JSM ZJ581 | reverse complement strand
AAAAAACTAGGTCTATCAGACTGAATAATGTATAAAAAAGTATATTGTTTAGTGTTAAGATGAATGACAGCGACTAAAGATGTATAGATTTTTTATGAACATTATTGGTAAGGGATGCTACTCTAATAGTTAAATATTTATTACTGCCTTATTCAAGACAATATCACAAATATTTAAATGTATTTCTTTCGAATTAGAAGCAATTTTAGAGATTATTCACATATAAATTAAAAGTAGTCATTATTATAAAAAATGAAAGAGAAAAATCAATGATTAGATAGTTTATTAGTAACTTAAACCAGTAAGAATAAATATATAGATTGATAACTCGAACATTGGATTTTTTTGAAAATTGATTTCAATGTAAAGCAATAAACAAATCGAACATATATATAAGAATTTAGCAACAGTTTTATACTTAAGCAAAGTAAAAATAAATTTCTTCTGAAACTTAATATGTGCAAGCAAATAGATCAATGCCTAAGTACACAACTTGTCACCCTCGTTTTTTAAACGAACTTGGTTTGTGTTAGCTTCAGTTGTCTTTAAATTAAAAGAGGTATAGTTTTTTCCTTTTTAGTCTATTAACTGAAGGTTTTAACAAGTTTTTATTAAAAAACTTTGATCATACGCAATATAAATGAGGAGGCTTTAAATGAAAAATATCAATCTGTTATTACAAGAAAAGTTATTGCCATTTGCAAGTAAACTTGGTAATAATAAGTTTCTCATTGCGATTCGAGATGGAATCACAATGGCAATGCCATTAATTATCATTGGTTCTTTATTGATGGTTATTGCAAGTTTTCCAGTTCCAGGTTGGGTGGATTTTCTAGGTAATATTGGTGTGTCTGGGTACATGTGGAAAGGTGTAGATAGTAGTTTTGGGTTAATTGGTTTAGTTGCAAGTTTTGGAATAGCGTATAGCTTAACAAAGCAGTACAAAGTGGATGGGGTAGCATCAGGTATCGTATCCTTGGCAGCTTTCATTACTGTGACTCCTTTTGTTATATCAGAAATGGGAGCAGGTATTCCAACAACATATATGGCAGCCCGAGGTTTGTTTGTTGCAATTATTTTAGGTCTTACAAATGGATATGTGTATCAATGGTTTATCAATCATAATGTTCAAATTAAAATGCCAGATAGTGTACCACCTGCAGTTGCGAAAAGTTTTAGTGCAATCATTCCAGGAGCTGCAATTATTGTATTTTGGTTATTAGTATATGGGATTATCGATACATTTAACTGGCCACACATCCATGATTTAGCTCAAGTAATTTTAGGGAAACCATTAGGTCTTTTAGGTAATAATGCGTTTGGTGTGTCAATCCTTGTAGCTTTAAATAGCTTGTTTTGGTTTGTAGGGATTCACGGCGGGAATATAGTAGGTTCAGTAATGCAGCCTTTATGGTTATCAAACCTTGATGAAAATCGAGCAGCATATCAAGCAGGTGAAGAATTACAGCATGTTTTTACAACAGCCTTTATGGATAATTTTGTTTTTATTGGTGGAGGTGGGGCTACTATTGGTCTAGTATTAGCTTTAGGTTATTTAGCGAAAAAGAAACATGCGAGTCGTCAATCTAAAGTGTTAACACCATTAACTGTCGTACCAGGTTTATTTAATATTAATGAACCAACAACGTTTGGTGTGCCAGTTGTATTAAACGTTCTACTAATTATTCCTTTTATTTTCGCCCCTATTTTTAATTTAATTATTGCATATGTTGCAATGTTGTCAGGATTAGTTCCGCTTACTTATGCAGCCCCCTCGTGGACGATGCCGCCAATTATTAGTGGTGTTTTAGCAACAGGTAGTTTTAGTGCATCTTTGTTACAGGTCGTATTGATTATTGTTGACATTCTGCTATATTTACCGTTTGTTTTAGCTGTTGAGAAACGATTTAAAGCGCAAGAATTATCTAATAATTAACATAAAAGTATAACTATTTATTGATAATATGAAGGGAGAACATTATGGTTAAACGATTGATAAGTGCCAATGCATCAGAAATTTTATCAATGTCTAAAGAAGAGTTAAAGTTAAGTATCAAAGCAAGTGAAGGACGTGTTGTTGTTTCTGAAAATGTAGCAACAAAAGAACCATTTATAGGTGATATTACTAATACAGAAATAGCACGTGCATTTGGTGCAGATCTCATCTTGCTTAATGGTGTCGATGTATTTAAACCGCATATTTTTGGCTTGGATCACAAACCGACATCATTTGTTCAAGAATTACACCGCTTAACAGGCTGTCCAATTGGTATTAATTTAGAACCTATCGATACAGAAGCAGAGATGAATGAAGAAGCCTTATCTATAGCAAAAGGACGACAAGCATCTTTAGAAACACTTAAACATACGGATACTTTAGGAATGGATTTTGTTTGCTTAACAGGTAATCCAGGAACAGGTGTTAGTAATAAAGAAATCGAAGCTGCTATTAAATTAGCGAAAGAAAATTTCTCAGGATTAATTATTGCGGGTAAAATGCATGGTGCAGGAGTAAATGAGTCTGTTGTAAGTATAGAGGAAGTAAAAAGATTCTTAGATAATGGTGCAGATATTATTTTAGTACCAGCTCTCGGAACTGTTCCAGGATTTAATGCAAAATTACTAACTGAAATTGTCGAAGTAGTTCATCAACATGGTGGTTTGGTTATGACTGCTATTGGAACAAGTCAGGAAAGCTCTGATGAGGATACGATTAAACAAATGACCATTCAAAACAAAATTTGTGGTGTGGATTTGCAACATATTGGTGATGCGGGATACGGGGGGATTGCTCCAGTAGAAAATATTTTTGCAATGAGTAAAGCACTACGCGGAATACGACATTCCATATCAAGAGTCGCACGCTCGGTCAATAGATAAGAGGTAGAAAGAATGAAATAGCGTAAGCAGTATCCTTGAGAAGAGGGAGATTGTTGGGCTGATACAGTAATTGAATTTTTTTGTTCTCATATTCAAGAATCAGACGAGTTTTGATAGGTTAAATATACTTTAAAAAACATTTTTTTCGGAAAACTTAATAATGGTGAACATAAACATCTATCAATAAGCTGATATTTCCCATATATACATTATTTGTTATAATGTATATATATTTTTTTGAAAAGGGAAAAGAGGGGTTTGTTTGAGTAATTTAATATTTAATGTAATAGTATTAGCAACCGCAATGTGGCTTACCTTATTTCTCACTTCTCAAAAAAAACTACAAAGAAAAAAAGAGATAATAGTAGTTATTATAGCTATATCCGCAATAATTATGTTTAATACCCCTTTTGTTTGGATACCAATATGGACTGTTTTAATGTTTTATTTACTTCTTAAAAGATAGTTAGAATAAAGTGAAAGCTCCCGAAATTGTTAAAGATTTACCTATCAAGCTACTAGTTATACTTTTGTGTAAATAAATTAAGAAAACGAATTAATGATATATCCTATACCCATTAATAGAAAAAAGCTAAAAAACATGATGGCATTTAAAGTAACAAGTAAGTAATTTTTAATCAATGCTGAAAATACAATACCAATTGGTGCAATAAAAAAAGATAGCATCCAAAAAGGGGAGGAAATTGCAAAAACAGTATTTGGAATCCAAATTAAAATATTTAATAATAAACAGGATACAGCTAATATTTTATAAGTTTTTATTTTTTCCATAAGAGCTCCTTAGAATTTAAGACATAAGTATTAGTATTACTTTACGTAAAATAATATCAATGAAACAACTGCTTCTAGATATTTTAATTGTAACTAAAAGTAATGTAATCAGCAACTAAATTTTACCATATAAGTTTAACATATTCAATATAGTCGACAAAAGTAGTGTTAGTCATCTAAAGAGGAAGCTCAAGTTGTACCATATGATCCGGGTTGTTACCTCTCTTCAAGTTTATTTCAGTATTTCAGATTATAAGGCTTGAGACTTAACTGAAAATACTGCTATCGTTCAATTTTTATTAGTTTGTACGCAAGGTATGCTAAAAAAAAGAAAGAGGGGCATAGGAAGTAATGAAGCAAATTAAAAAAAGTCGAGTTTGGAAAGTTTTAAGAAACTGTTTATTCTTAATTCTAGCAGTATTTGTTATTTGGGTTATTTTTAGTAATATTATGACTGCATATGAACAAAAACAATACGAACCCATAGGGGAAGTAGTTGAAGTCGATGATCGAGATATGCACATTTATACAAAGGGCGATGGCACAGACACGATAGTTTTATTGAGTGGGATTGGAACGGCAGCACCAGCATTGGATTTTGAACCTTTAATAAATGAAATGTCAAAAAATAATAAAGTTGTAGTGGTAGAGCCATTTGGATATGGGTGGAGCGATATAACCAAAAAGGAGCGGACAGTTGAAAATATTGTAGAAGAAATAAGAGTGGCTATAAAAAAATCAAATATAAAAGGGCCGTATATTCTGATGCCTCACTCGATTTCTGGAATTTATAGTATGTATTTTGCTAATACATATCCAGATGAAGTTAAAGGTATCATAGGAATCGATCCAACGCTACCACAAGCATTGGAATATTTTGGTGAAGATGCACCTACAATGCCTAAGTATTTAAAGTATCTGGCACCTACTGGATTTGCAAGGTTAGCACTGTATATAAATCCCGATGGTTTTTTACCTATTGCTGATGAAGGGACCTATTCAAAGAAAAATTTAAAAATGACTAAGGCAATTTCTGCTTGGAAGGGTTACAACAAGAACGTTGTTGCTGAAGCCAATGAAATAAAAGAGAATATAGATAAAATCGTTGATATGAAATTTCCAACTAATGTTCCAGTCTTATTCTTTACTACGAAAGAAGAAAAGGTAACGGAGGATGGAAAGAATAATGTAACTTTTTACAAGACACAATTAACTGGTAGTCCAGCTAGTAAAGTTGTAGTCTTAGAGGGGCATCACTATCTTCATTGGACACGTTATAAGAAAATGACTGAAGAAATTAATGAATTCACAAATTTTATCTCTGTTAATTAATAAAAAAACAAAATCGCTATATTCAATGAAAGGGAACTTTAACTGAAAAGGGAATTCATTCATATACAAAACCAGAGCCATTTTGCTCTGGTTTTTACTGTTCAATAGAATTTTTATTAGGTTACTATTTTCGGTTCAATTTAAGTTGTTACTGATGTCAGTATAGTTTCATGGACACAACCTAGTTAATTTTTTCAGGAAATTACCAACACTATTAACGAAAGATTGTGTCCGAAATATTGACTTAGATTCATAGTAATTGTGAATTAAATAAAGAAGAGATTTTTTTAAAAAATTAATACAATATAAAGTAGGTTACATCGATTAATTGATGTAGACTAAATGGAACTTGAATGATTACTTTGTTTTTGACGATTAATAGATCCCCACATATGCTTTTTCTTTTTATAACCAATTAATGATGTTACTCTGATAAATGATAAAATATAACGATAGATAGCATTTTCTAATATAACCATAATGATCGCTTTAACAATATCTAAAACATGTAATGTTAATCCTTGTGTATATACGCGTTGAAAAAAAGATGTGAGTGATAATAAAACTCCATAACTTGTATAGATTAAAAACAAATTAATCATAAAAGGCACATTTAATAAATCAAAATAAAATGCGAGTATAATAGTAGAAACTCCAAGCACTTCAATGAATGGACCTAACATTTCAAAGATCCAATAATATAAATATGAAACAAAGCTAACTGGTTTATAACGAAAACGAGAAATCATCATTGGATAACTTGTTAATGATTGAAACAAACCTAAATGCCAGCGTCTTCTTTGGGTTGCAATATCACGAAAAGATTCGGGTGACTGACTCCAACATATTGCATCTGGGTGATAACGAATTTTATAAGAATGTTTGTTATTCATCATAAAAGTGTGGAGACGCATAACTAACTCCATGTCTTCGCCAATTGTATCGGTTTTATATCCACCAACCGCAATGACAACATCCTTCTTAAATAAACCAAAGGCTCCAGAAATAATAAGGTTCCCGTTAAATTGGTCAAGTAAAATACGAGAGGCTAAGAAAGATCGGTCGTATTCCATTACTTGCATGCCAATAATTGGGCGCCATGGCATACGATAATCGTATACTTCTGCATCTGTCATTTCAACGCATTGAGCCACCCTAACCATCCCTCCGACTGCAATGATTTCTTCATCAATTAGGATGGGCTGTATAATTTTCTTTAGGGCATTTTTTTGTAGTGAAGAATCAGCATCTACCGTAACAAAATAAGGGTAACTTGACAGATTTATCCCCATATTCAATGCGTCGCTTTTTCCACCGTTTATTTTCCTGATTAAAGTTATGTTAATATCGTTTATAGTTGCTTCATAAATAACTTCTTCTTTTTTACACTTTATTTTTCGTTGGATGGGTCGAATGGTTTGTTGAAACGGAAAAAAATCAAGTAATCGCTTGGATGTTTCATCTGTAGATCCATCATCTACAATAATGATTTCATATAGTTTGTAATCTAAATGTAGTAAACTTTTTATGTTATCAACTATAGTCACTTCTTCATTATAAGCAGGAATAATGATCGATATAGGTAAATAATAGTTATGTTTTATTTCATTATGTAATTTAATCATTTGATCATTTTCATAAAGTTGAACAGCACCAAACAAAACAGATAAAAATAAATAGGTAGTATATAGCAACATATAGGTGACAAAAATTAATGCAATGAATTCCATGAAATTCTCTACATATAAATTCATTCGTTTATAGCTCCTTCCATATGAAGGTGGTACTGAAGCATTTCTTTCGCATACCGGTCATGCCCGTGTAGAACATCTAACAAATCTTCTTTAGGTACATTCATTGCCAACAATGATTGGCTGGCGTTACGTCTTACATGCCAATTAGCGTCTGTAAGAGCCTTTTTCAAAGTTTCAATGACATTTTTTGAAGGATATTCTCTTAATACGAAAACTGTAACGATACGAATGGGATCTTGTCGATCAGAAGCCAAAGAAATGAGCAAGTTCGTAGCTTTTGGTTCATGATGTTTTTTAAAATAACGGATTAATCTAGTTTTGACCTCTAAATCTAATGATTCAGTTTTTAGCATATTATAAAATATTTTCTTATAGCGATCACTTGTGAAAGTAATAAAACCAATAATCCCTAACAATATGGATTGATTAAATGAGTGTCGGTGCTTCCATAAGGTATCTATCAATAATTCATGATTGTAAGGATAATCTAATAAACCATCTTGTATTAATTTGGGATGATGAAACAAATTATTGTCTGTTAAGTAATGATATACGTTAATAATCCATTTTGGGTCTGCTTGTTGATAAGTGGCTGCTAGGACATTTTCACGCAAAAAAATTGTAGCATTATCTAAATATGAAATGAGCGTCTTATACATAAGTGGATCATGCCAGTTATCTTTTGCATAGGTTGCAATAAAACGAGCAAGATAAGCTTGTTTCATTTGATCTTTTTGTTGAAAATTAGCAATAAGTCTTACTATAACTGGCTCTATCTGCTTTAAATAATCAGATGAAAGAATCTGATTTTTCTTAAGCTGATCCAAAGCTTGTTCGAAAGCGATTAATTGTTTTGTGTTTTTTAAAAGCTTGGAAAGTTGCTTGAGATGATTTGGTTCTTTATACTCTTCTTCAATTAAAAATTGTTGATGTTCAGAGATAAAGATTACATACTTTTCCGTATTTTTTACTTGGCGTTGATTGTCATACCATTGATAAAAAATGTAACTAATAGTATAGAAGAGAATGAGTAAGCAAATGATAAAATAAACATAAGTTACTAGAACAAACAATTTCAGTCATCTCCTCTCCAATACATTTTTACCGCATGGTAGGAAGGCTTTACATACTCTTTAACCTTTTTAAGTCGTTTAAGTGTTTGAACAGGAACTTTCACGCTTTTTGCTCTTTTATCTGATTTACTTAAAATACTTAAATAAAATTGTTCAATCTTAAGAGGATCTACACCATAATTTTGATAATAATCGTCATGAATAGTAAACTTCAATGGATCGTATATATTGAGTAATTGGTAAGGTATGCGCATTTCTATACGCCCATTTTCTATCGCGATGTCTGTTTTTTGTTCATCGTTTTCATATAAGCTAGTTAAGTTACTCATTTTCTCAAATGAATAATTATAATGTCTACTCATTGATTCTTCTTCAGCTAGAATTTCTTTATTATGTTTTAAAAATTTCAATTTCTCAAATGTATTAGAATCTACTTTTGGATAAGATACAAAAGGATTTGTACCTGTAACACGCTCTAGAAAATTCTGTCTTGCACTTTGATAACGGTCTTGGACAAAAAAAGTTGCTCCTTGCTTAGGTATCACTTGGATGACAAAGTCAATTTTTCTATCAAATGTAGTATCTAATAAATCAGGCGACTTACTACCCAATTGTGGATGTGAATCTAATGCTAAGTAAAAGGTTTCATTAGCTGTTATATTAGTATCTTCTAGCCATAGGTATAAATAAGTGTGATCTCTTGTCATGACGATTTTTTTTGTTTGATTATGAAATGCAGGTTCAACATCTTGCCAATCATTATTATCTCCATCTATTCTCATCAGTTCTTCGCTCCGATAGGGCTTAAATCCAATTAATCCAAAATGTTGTGTAGCTGTTATTGGATCGTGCCATTCATGAATTTGTTGAAGATCAACTGCATACGATGTTTCCTGTGTACGACGGTCCCAAACGTCTTGCCAAGATCGGATGATTGCTCCATTTAAGTTAGCTTCATCAAACATTTTTAGACGATTAATTAATTCGGACTCTTGTTTACTTTCATTATTTAAATAGCTCACACTTGGATGACCAAAACTACTTATAACAACTGGAGAGAGATGTGCCTGATTAAGCAAATCGAGATAATTTACAACATTAGCGTAGGGTGTTCTTTCTCTAGATTCAATCATCTGAAGGATAGGGTATTCTAATTCTTCATATGCATAACTTGCAAATATACCAGCTTTCATTTTGGCTGTCGGTTTTATATGATCGATGGTAAATGTGTTGAATTTACCTAATTGTGTTGCGTATTGTTCTTTATATTGAAATGGGTCCATGATGGATGAACTGTTAACGGAAATCGGACGCTGGATATGGTATTTCCTTGATTCATATCCAATCATTTGTTCTATTATACCCGCCATCATTGCTTCGAAATTTGTAGCTTTTGATGACGTTGTAACGTATTCTCCATTAAATATCGAAGATGAATCTAGCGTTTTATCAATATAAGCGATTAAATCTTGATCCCATTCATCACCAATCAAAAAGCCAACAACCCATGGTGATACATCATAGCGATAAACACCTGAACCTTTATGTTCATTTTCTAATAGAACTTTTCTTCCATGTATAATATCAACTAGATCCTTTCCGTCTTCCATTAAGGTTTTATAGAATAATAAGTTTTCTTTATTTTTGTTTGTTTTAACTTCGTCAGTTACTACTTGCATTCCTTGAAGGAGGTAGAGTGGCTCTTCTCGATTATTATTATATTGATAAAATGCCTTGTAAAATTGATCATCTAATATTGTTGAAACACGTATCGTATTTGCTCCCATTTGTTGAATCATGTTAAACCAGCGTAACCACGTTTGTTCATCAATAGTAAAATCCGTTCTTCGTTTGGGACCGTAGGCACTATCTAATTCTACGCCTCGTATTTTAAGTGGTATGTCCGTTTTATCTTTGTGTTGATAAATCGTATCTTTTTTAATATAGAAAGGTGTTGATATCTTCGTTTCGTTGTCAAAATAATAACCTTCAACATAATAAAGATAAAGTCCAACAACAATGATAAGTATTAGTGAAATAGACAATATTAAGAATCGTTTCATCTCACCCTCCTAGAATTCTTTTATTTAATTGATTCATGACTATGACGGGATGGGTGACTGTATTGATAGAGTATATCGATGTTACAATCAAGCCACTCACCGCGTTTTTCTATATAATCTTTTACTTGTTCGACAGCATCTTGATGGTTCGTAGGGTTTCGTTTAATCGGTTGAAGATAGTTATTCGTATCATATTGGCTTAAATCGTATACGCTGTTCCAACGATTGTTATTACGTACAATGGCATCATTTAAAAAATCGATCGTTTCATCGATATATTGGAAGAGTCGTCCTGTTTCTAACTTTGTTTGTCTTAAATAGTGATAACGTTCTATTAGCCCATCCACAAATGAATCATCTTTTAACAGTTGTTCATAGAAAATACTATGTGTTAATGAAAAGCCGGTCTCATCAAAAGCCACCACTTGATAGTTATTAAGTGAATTATTAAAATCCCAAACAACAGGGGTTAACCTACCCCTTAAGCTACGGTAAAAATAGGTTGAATAACGTCCAGCATCTACGTTTCGAAACAATTCATTAATAATAAAATAATCATAAAATGCTTGCACATCTAAAAGTTCTTCATAACTCGTTTTTTTCTGCGCAAAAGGTATTTGATAAATAGAATGAGCGATATAAGAAAAATCTTGATTGATAAATTGTTGACGCTCGTATGTGTATTGTTTGTCTGTAGGATAACTTAACTCAACACCTGATGGGTATACTTTATAAGTGTCTAATAAGAAATCATTTAATGTAAAGTCCATTTTATCAGGGCGATCAATTTTAACTATATAATCAGTCTGCTTACTATTTTTTTCAGGTGTTGATATTGGTACGCGTCCTTCACCTTTGGAAACACGTTCCATTAATAAATAAAGACCTTCATAATTACTATCTACAAATAATTCAACGTACCTAGTGTCAGGCGCGTAAGGCATAATTTCTCCTGATATATTCATTGCTAAATAATTACGAATCAAACTTCTATCTAAGTAAGGACCATGGAGCGACCAATTGTTATCAGATTCCATATTAAGCAAGGAAACATCTTTTTCTTGATAATCTTCATCTATAAATTGAATTGCAAACGATTTTTTGTCAAAAAGACGTGATGAATTACCACGATAATGTAACATTGCTGATAGCGTTAATGGAGCATCTTCACCCTGATATAGGGAGAATGAAGTCCTAATTTCGGTTTCGCCTTTTTCAGAGAGTTGATATTTATACTTTTTATTTTTTACAGGAGATCCAGGGATTTGCTGCCCATTTGTTTTAATGTTTATGACTGGTAAATGCGTTTTTATTTTTGAAAAATTAATTGCTGTATTGATCTTAGTATCCACTTGCTGATGTTGATGATATCGATTGTAAAAGTTTTCATGATCTAACATTGCTACGATAAAAATAACGGTTATCAACCCAACAATCATAAGGCTGAATTGTATTTTCTTCATCATGATCTATCCACTGATCTCGTCATTTTGTGTAACAATATTAACATATTCTATTCCTCCAACCTTATAAAGAACATCAGTAATTGTGAGCTTTTTCTTTTCCTCTTTTCGATACGTATTTCGTGATAATTCATAGATCCATTCAATGCTTTCATTTGTTGTATTTTTAACCCTTAAGAAAGCTTTCTTGTTAAATTGCTTAAATACGGTGCTTTCTACATCTAGTTCATTCGTACGTTTTGCTTTAATAATTAGTAACATTCGTTGATTGTTGTTAACTCGGCCAAGAAATAATAAAACGATAAAAACAATAATACTTCCGATTGCAGCGACAAGATAATCTCCAGAGCCACATCCAATACCAACGATGATCGCCCAAAAGATATACGTTGTATCACGAGAATCCTTAATGGCTGTTCTAAACCTGACAATTGATAATGCACCAACCATACCAAGTGATAAAGCAATATTATTCCCAATAACCGTCATGACTGTTGTGGTTAATATGGTTAATGTAATTAAGGATACATTGAATTTTCTACTGTAGGCTGTGCCAACATGTGTATACCAATAAGATATATAAATAGCGAAGGCGATTACAGTAGCTATTAAAAGGTTTGTAAAGATATCTGATAGACTAAGATTAGGTGATTGTTCTGATAATTGATATAATAGGTCACGCATGCTTATTCCCCCTAAATTAAATAATGTTTACTGACTTCTCGACTTAAACAGTATTTACTTACCGATAATTGTTCTTTTTCTAATTCTTGTAATAAATCTTTAATATATTGCAACAGAAATCCATCGTATTTCACTTCCAAAACGATATAGTAGGGATCAAGTAAGGGGTTTTCGATTAATTGATTTGAAAAAATATTAAAATTACTTTCTGACCCACGAATCAATTGGTCAAATGTGACTCGAATTTTATTTTCCTTTGCTACAAAAGCATCTCGTTCGTATGTAACAACAGACTTTGGTTTATATACATGTTGCATCATCATTTGGTAGCAATCGATTAAAAAAGGATGGTTTAACTCTAGTAACATCGAATAATCACCTTGAATTAATCGTTCTCCTTCTTCTTTTGTAAAACGAAACGATGTTTTTTGTTGATAGTTCCCTTCTTTTTTCTTTAATTCAAGTAAACAGAAACTAGGGTCATGCATATAAGTGCGTAAGCGGATTTTACGTCTTAACTCAATTCCTTCTATTTTTTCATGGAAGTCACGATCATCTAGGGAATCAAAATAAAGAGAGCGAATGGTATATCCGTCACCTTTACGATGATGATAGTGGTTATTTTCACTATGATAATCGCGACGCATGACTTGAGCAATCTTTTCTCGCAATTTATAATAATGCTCTTTTGTAATAACATACTTTTTTTCTTCACGATACACATTATTCATTTTCAATCACCTCCCGAAAAGCATGGTAATCATGGTAAGCAATATGAATGGTTTGATTATTATAATGTTGGATTAATTGTTTAGCATTTTCTACAGCTGCTGACCTTCCTTTATTAAAATAAGTGTTAATGTCATTTAGATCGTGTTGACCTGGCTGTTTAAATTCATATATAGTTGTCAATGGCTTGTCTGCTTTTTTTGCTTCTTTTGCTTCAAACGAAAGGTGTTCTATTTCATGATTTCGATAATAATTCATAACAGCTATTTCGCTTGAGGCCTCATGAATAAATGTATTTAGGACATCTTTATAACCTTTTGTATCATAAAAATAAGGAACTACGACTACAAGCTCCAAGCCTTCTTGCTTCGCTTCTTGGTATAATTTTTTCATAGCCGAAATATATGATTTTTGAACAAATTTATCCTCCCATTCAAAGTGATCTAATGTATAAGGCTCCACATCAATAACTAATCCTTTAATATGATTTTTTTTAGGTAGTTGTCGATTGATTTTTATAATTTGATCCAGTTGCTCAATCATTCCTGTTCCACTAGGGTCAAGTGCCCATTCCGGTGTGCCAGATAATTTATACACATCAATATTCTGGTTTGTTAGTTCGGTTACAAATGAAATAACTTCTTGATTTTTAACATCGCTAGAAATGGATTGAAAAAGGCGATCGAAGTCGTATGTGACTAAATCATTAACTAATTGTTTTTTGTTATAAGTAATTTCTTCACTTGACCAAGAGAAAATTGCACGTGTTGAGACGATTTGCGTAGATTGTCTAAGGAGATAGAAAACTGAGGGTGCAAGTATGATAACAATTAACAGAAAAAATATCTTTTTTTGTTTTCGCAAATTTTCACCACTTTTCATAGATTAATTATTGTTCTATGTATTTTAAATTAACAAAAAACAAAATAAGGCATTTAGGCTTAGTTCAAATGACACTCAATTTTTAGTTTATAATTAAAGATACTATAATTTTGAAAATATGACAATTTTAATTTTAAATATATGATATTTTATTTTAGTTATTCTTGATTTTTTGTTATTTTTTTATATGCAAGCTATTGAATGTGCTGTTAAATCTTTCTACACACCTTTTTTGACAAACAAAAAACCACAGAACACTTGATATAACAAGGTTTCTATGGTTTTTAAAACTGTTAAAAAATATGCTCTGAAATTAGCGAGAGAAAACCATATTCAAAAGGAAGACAGGTCTAAGCTCCAACAATCGATTAAGCAGCACGATTATTTTTAACTCATTGAACCAAACTGTACATACTTATCTTGACATTTATAATAGATATTCATATCCCATTGATGGACTATCCAATTGCGAGGGTGTGTAGCTGCGTGTTCTTCATTAATAAATAATCGAATGTTTTCTGCACCTACCTTTGGTTCTCCACAATAAATTGTTGTAATTTTTTTTGTATTTCCTCTGTAAGCACACGTTTATTACTGACTCTTGGCTTTTAAGTAGGCTTACTCACAATGCTTTCAGGAATTGGTAACTGTCGAACATCCTTTTGCTTACTGTTCTCAAACTCTGCAATGTATTTTCTTATCGTATTTCTTGAAACATTTGTTGTTCTTCCAATACTTCTTTGTCTTTCTCCGTTCAAATGTCTTTTAATAACTTTCTGCTTCCTTTTCAATGTAATCTCACACATATTTAAATGAAATATTAGGGTTATTTTCTATCAGAGTGGTTCAATTTTCAATTGTCATGGTGGTTCATTTTAAGTTACCATATACAGTTGTCATTCATCTTAACACTAAACAATATACTTTTTTATACATTATTTAGTCTTATAGACCTAGTTTTTTC